>JBFJMD010000149.1:0-6239 GCA_041634115.1 Thermoanaerobaculia bacterium
CCAGTCGCCGGTGCGGGCGGTGGGCGGGTCGCCGCCGCGGCCGTCGAGGAAGCCGGGGAGGGGCGTACGGGTGGGGGCCGGCCGCGCGGCCGCCTGTGCGGTCGGGTCGCGGGGCGCGTCGAGGCGCCGGAGCGCGCCTCGCGCCGCGGTCGCCGCCTCGAGGTTCGCGCCGCCGAAGCCGAGGTGCTCGAGCGCCCGGTGGACGGTGGCGAGATCCACGTCGAGGATCCCGCCGACGGCGCCGGCCAGCGCGGTGTTGACGATCGGCACGCTGCGGGTGCCGAGGCCGCGCTCGCGGGCGATCGACGTGGCGTCGACAGTTGCCAGCCGCCAGGCCGGGAAGGCTTCGGCGAAGTCCTCGGGCGGCTCCGGGGCGTTGATCAAGATCCAGCCGCCCGGCTTCAGGCCCTCGGCGACCGCCGGCCCGATCAGGGTCGGGTCGAGCACGATCACGTGGTCGGGCTCGTAGACCAGGTTGCGGTTGGTGATCGGCTCGTCGCCGAAGCGGCAGAACGCCTGCAGCGGAGCGCCCGAGCGCTCGGCCGCGTAGAGGCCGAACGCCTGCACCGACTGGCCCCCGAGAAAGCGGGTCGCGGCGATGATCTTCGCCAGCGTGACCCCGCCCTGACCGCCCCGCCCGTGGATGCGGATCTCGATCATGAGCCGACGTGGCTCCTCGCCCCCATGATGGGGCCCGGCGCGGCCGGCGAGAAACACCCCCGGAGGCGGCGCGGGGCCCTACCCGCCGGCGGGGGCGGGCCGCGGGTCCCGGCCGCGGCTCCCGTTCAGGGCAGGAGGTCGTCGACCGCGAGCGCGGCCTCGGGCAGCCGCTCCGGCGCCAGGCCCTCGCCGCGGCCCCGGCGCTCGAGCCGGGTGTAGCGGCGGCCGGCCGGCTCGAGCCGGATCTCGACGCGGCGGGTCTCGAGGTCGACGATCCAGAGCTCGCGGATGCCCGCCTCGGCGTAGAGCGGCACCTTGCGGTCGAGATCGCCGCCGTAGCTCGTGTCGGAGACCTCGACTACCAGGAGGACCTCTTGCGGCCGCGGATGGGCCTCGGCGTAGAAGTCGTCGCGCCAGGCAACGAGCGCCAGGTCGGGCTCCGGCTCGGAGCGCTCGCTCAGCTCGATCGGGCTCTGGACCCGGACGAGGACGCGCTCGCCGATCCGCCGCTCGAAAAGACGGGCGAGCCGGGTGACGCAGGCCGCATGACGGCTGCCGATCGAGGCCGCCTCGAAGATCTCCCCGGCCAGGAGCTCCAGGCGCTCACCGCTGAAGAGGATGCCCGCCTCGAGCATCCGGTGATACTCGGCCGTGCTGAAGCGGCGCCGCGGCAGATCGGGACCCATCGTGCAGCGAAAGCTAACATACTAGTCCTCTAAGAGAAAGATCCACGATGGTAGCGTGACCGGTGTCGGTCGACCTCGAGTTCGAGGCCGGCCTCCGTCTTGCAATGGTCTGGACGGGAGCGTTTCGACGGGAGGATTCCATGAGATTCGCCAGCCTGCTATTCGTCGCCGTCGCGGCCGCTTTCTCCTGCAACCAGTACAGCAGCGCCGAGCCCGCGCCGCGGCCGCGGCCGGAGCCGGAGCCGGTGAAGCCGATCGCGCTGGGCGAGACCTTCAGCGTGGGTCATGGCGCGAAGGTCGTCCTCGAGAGCGAAAAGCTCGAGGTGACGTTGCGGGCCGTCGACGACGCGCGCTGTCCGGCGGGGCCAGGCTGCGCCCCCCCGGGCAACGCGGAGGTCGTGGTGGCGATCGGCAGGGCCGGCGCGGAGGCCGCCGTCGTCACCCTGAACACCGATCCGGATCTGGCGGCGGCGGAGTCCTACCGCGGCTACGAGGTGCGGCTCGTCGGGCTCGAGCCCCCGGCGCCGGGGGCCGACATCGCCGAGGCGGACTACGTCGCCAGAATGGTGGTGACCCGCGCGGCCCCCTCGCCGGGGCGGCCCTTCGCCCTCCGCTTCGAGGAGAGGGTGACGCTGGACGACGGCCTGGAGCTCGAGTTCACCGAGGTCTTCGGCGACTCCCGCTGCCCGCGCGGGGTCGAGTGCGTCTGGGAGGGGAACGCCGAGATCGGGATCGAGGCCGCCAAGGCCGGACACCCGGGAGCCCTCCTGCGGCTGAACACGAATCGGAGATTTGCGACCAAGGCGACCTACCTGGAGTACACGGTCGAGCTGCTGGGTCTCTACCCCTATCCGGTGGAAGGCCGGGAGCGGGACCGGCCCTACGCCGCGTCCCTGTCGGTCGCCCGGACCGAGTAGCCTCCCCTATCCACCGGGACGGCGCGCGGGCCGGGAGCCCGTCCGATCACTCGGACGAGCCCCCGGCCTTCCTCTAGAACGACACCAGGAAGCCGAGCTGGAACTGGTTGAACTCCCGCGACGGCGAGGCCGTCAGGGCGTTGTGGTAGTTGTAGTTCGTCTCGAACGCGAACCGTTGGCCGATCGGCACGTTGATACCGAGGCCGAGGTTGAGACCGGCCTCGAAGTCGCCCGGGCTGAAGTGGTAGAGGCCGAGGCCGCCGTTGAGGTAGATCCGGGCCGGCGCCGCCGGGTTCACGAGGAACCGGATGTTGGCGCCGAGCTTCCAGAGATCGACGTCCGGGAACCCGGCGCGGCCGTCAAACTCGCCCAGCCCGAGACGCACGTCCCACGCCAGCTGCGGCGTGAAGGGATAGACGAAGTCGAAGTTGACGACCGAGCCCTGCTTGGCGACCGTGGAAAGCGACCCGTTGGGGTCGATCAGCCCGGCGTGGAGGCTGAAGTAGGGCGCCGTGCGCGCGGTGAGCGTGCGGGTGATCAAGGGAGTGTCCGGGTCGTTGGTGTTGATGCCGAGCTCGCAGCTCTTGGGACCGTCCTCGGTGGGGGTGAAGCGCACCACCAGGTCGAGGCAGGCGCCGGGCCCGACCGTGGCCGGGAAGGGATTGGCGATCAACGTGAAGTCGGGGCAGTTGACCGCCGCTCCGGTGACCGCGAGGTCGCAGTCGCCCGGGTTGCAGACCGAGACGGTCTTTTCCCCCGGCGACCAGGCGGAGACGACGCCGAAGTCGGTCGAGCCCGTCACCGAGACGTCGCGCACGGTGCCGGCGCCCGAGACCTGGACGGCCACGCTGGGGTCGACCGGGTCGTTGCTGTTGACGGTGAGCGTCGCCGTCTGCGCGCCCGTGGCCGTGGGCGTGAAGGTGACCTGCACGTCCTGGCAGGCGCTCGGGCCGAGCACCAGCGGGTAGCCGCCCGGCGGCGGGGCCACGGTGAAGCGGGGGTTCGAGGAGGTGATGGAGCCGACCACCAGGAAGCCCTCGCCGATGTTGCAGACCTCGAGCGCCCCGGACTCCGAGTCGCCGATGCAGGCGTCGCCGAGGTCGCCGAAGTCGTCGACCTTGGCCTGGACGTCGGGCCGGCAGCCGGACGGCACGTTGAACGCCTCGATCGGGTTGATGTCGAGCACGCCGGAGGTCGAGGCCGAGAAGCCCATGCCCATCTTGGCGAAGGCGTCCCAGACGAGGCACTGGTTGACGCCGCCGTTGTCGACCAGGTCGGCGAGCAGGATCGCGTCCCGCCCGTCGAGGAAGGTCGGGTCGGCGGGCGAGAGCTTCATGCCGTCGATCACCAGCCGGTTCATCGTCCGGTCACCGGTCTCGAAGCCCCACCTGCCGATCAGGTTGAACCGCGCGATCCACAGCGCGTTGGCCCACAGCTCCCCGGTGCGGTGCACCGACGTCAAGCACGGGCCCTGGCTGACGGTGGTGTTCGGCGGCTCGCAGTCCTCGTGGAACTGGCAGAACTGCGGCACGCAGGTCGCGCCGGGGAAGCCGGTACAGTCCTCGTCCTTCGAGCAGGTCTCCGTGGCGTTGTCGCTGCAGGAGCCGAAACGACATGCGGCGAGATCGTTGATGTCGGCGTAGGTCCGCTGGTAGATCGCGGGATCGGTGCTGTAGGGGAAGCTGCGGATGCCCGAGCCGTTTCCGTTGAAGAGATAGTCGCCGACGCCGTAGGCGCCGTCGTATGGATCGTCCGGCTCGGCGACGAGCGCCAGGCCGAAGTAGTCGCACCAGCCTTCGTTGCCCGCCTGGTTGAGGGAGGTGGGAACGAGCCGGAAATGGACCCCGTGCGTGTACTCGTGGCCGATGACCACGTTGTCCAGATCGCCGTCCCGCTCCGGGATGGCGTTCGTGCACTGATACATCTGCATCCGGGGCGCGGTGCCGTCGGCGGTGAAGCTCATGTTGGCGTTGCAGAGCTTCGGATCGGTGGGATGATCCCGTTGGTCCTGGGCTTCGGCCATGACCGCGTCTCCGCCGAGGCCGCCGAGGCCGAAGTTGTTGGTCTGGAAGTTCCCCGACGCCTCGTCGAAGCCGAGCTGGTAGAAGAAATCGTGGAGGCGGTTGTTCCAGTAGAAGAGATTGACCACGGCCGCCGCCTGATAGTTCTGGGGGGCCTGGGTCAGGTCGATGGGGAACGAGAAGTCCTCGCCGGCCGCGGCGACCGGGCGGCTCCCCGGATCGGGAACGTTGTCGCCGTCGCGGTCGGCGTAGGCGTCGACGTTGTTGCTCGTCGTCGTGGTCCGGGGTCCGCCGTTCCACCAGTCGAAGTGGACGTCGTCGTGGGGGAAGAAGTCGCCGCCGTGAAAGGGCACGTCCTGGCGCGCCACGCTGGCGCCGGTGCCGCGGGGGGTCCGCGGGAACGGGCTGTCGCTCGTGTAGACGTCGCCGTGGGCCGGGAAGTGGTCGTAGGCGACGAGTCTCCTGAGCCACAGCACGGTTCCGTCCGCGGCGTCGACGATCGCTTCGAACGGGTCACCCGATTCCGGGTCCTCGAACGTGAGCTGCGTCGCCAGCCGCAGGTCGCCGGCCCGCATCGGAAAGTAGACCGCCTTGCTCGAGCCGATCGCCTCGGGCTCGTCGACGCCGGCGGCGCCGGCGGCGGCGCTCAGGGCGTCCGCCGACGAGAGCTTCGCCCGGAGCAGGTTCATGCTCGAGCGCAGGTTGGGCATCGGCTCGCCGGAGACGTTCAAGACCCGGCCCTGCGAGTCGACGTTGATCCGGATCTCGCCGCCGAAGACGTCGACGCCGTTCACCCGCTGCTGGAGGGTCAGGTGAGTCACGCCGTTGTGTCGGGTCTTGTAGTCGCGGGTGTAGCGCATCTCGCGGGTGTCCCGCGCCGAGAGGTTCCAGAGCGGGCGATGGCGCTCGACGAAGGACTCCGCGACGGCGCGGGCCGGCGCGCCGCTCGGCTCGGTCAGGGCGCCGTCCAGGCGGAGGATCCGGTTCGGGGCGCCGGTCAGGGCGCTCCACCGGACGGCGAGCTCGCCGTCCGCCTCGGCGCGCAGCGCGTCGAGCTGCCGGCTCATGGCGGCGGGGGTCTCGACGTCGAGGGCCTGCAGCGCCTCGAAGGCGAGGGTCCCCATCTGCTGTCCCCGGATGTCGAAGTCGACGACGGGTGGGAACTCGACCTCCGGTGGCTCTTCCTGGGCGCCCGCCGGTGTCGGCAGCACGACGCCCGCCGAGAGGAGGGCGACGATCACGGGAAAGGCACCAATCCTAAGGGCTTGACGCATCTCTCTCTCCTTTCTACCCCCGCAAGAGGCCGCCCGCCCAAGGATCGTCCCATCCAAATATTGCTAAGAGTCTATATCTCGAAGTCGGATTCTGCAAGGATTTTCTGGGGGGCGCGGACCGCGGGTTAGGATGCGGCGCGCATGGCCCGGCTCCGACTCTCGCTTCTCGGCCTGGGCGCCGCGATCGCGGCCTCGCTGGCGGCGCCCGGCGTGAGGGCGCAAGAGGAGACCGCCGGCGCCCGGCCGGTCTTGCGGGCGGTGCGGGCCGAGGTCGCGCCGGTGGTCGACGGCGAGGTCGTCGGCGACCCGGGCTGGGCGGGGGCGCCGGCGGCCGGCGGGTTCGTGCAGACGGCGCCGGACCAGGGGCGGCCGGCGAGCGAGCGCACGGAGGTCTTCGTCGTCTTCACCGACGAGACGCTCTACCTGGGGGTCGTCTGCCACGACCGCGAGCCGGGGCGGATCGTCGTCGCCGACAGCCGCCGCGACTCGTCGCTCGCGGAGACCGACGCCTTCCAGGTGGTCCTCGACACATTTCGCGACAACCAGAGCGGCTTCGTCTTCGGCACCAACCCGGCGGGGATCGAGTACGACGGGCAGCTCCGCGGCGAGGGGGGCGGCGGCTTCGGCTCGGCCGGCGGCTTCAACCGCAACTGGGACGGGGTCTGGGAGGTCAAGGCGAAG
>JBFJMD010000150.1:0-6202 GCA_041634115.1 Thermoanaerobaculia bacterium
CCGACCTGCTCGCCGCCCACGCGCTCGCCCACGGCCTCGGACAGCACGGCACGCGGCCGGAGAGCTACCCGCCGCTCAGGCTCTTCGCCGACCTCGCCGACCTGCTGCCCGACGGCCCCTCCTGGGAGCGCTTCCTCGCCGGCCCGGCACGCTGGGTCGAGCCCGGGGTGAGCCGGGCGGAAGTGGAGGCCTCGGCGCGGCTCGCCGGCCTCTTGGCCGCGGGCCGGATCCCGGCGGACTCGGGTGACGAGGGCGCCGCCGCCCGCCTCCTCGCCCACCTGCTCACCGGCGCCGCCGACCCCGAGTACCGGGAGTCCCTGCGCCTCGCCCACCTCGCCGCGCGCTTCCGCCAGGCCCGCCGCCAGGGGACGCTGGGCAGCTACCTGGCGCGCAAGCTGCGGCCCACGGAGGCGGAGCTCGACGCCCGCTACGGCCCCCGCGCGACGCGGCTCGGCCGGATCGGGCGGCGGCTGCGGCAGCCGCTGGACGCGCTGCTGCGGCTCGGGCGCGCGGCGGCGGCCGGCGGGCGGCGCCGGGGGCGCGGGCGGGGGGAGGCGGGCCGGCGCCCGGCGGGCGAGTGACCGGGTTCCATTAGGATAGGCGGATGCTGGAGCAGCCATCGGCCGCCGGGTCCGGACCGCTTGCCCGCCTGGAGCCGTTCTGGGCCCGCCACCTCCGACGCGAGGTCCAGTACATCCTCGACCTCGCGATCCTGGTGGCGGCCTTCGCGCTGGCCTATCTGCTGCGGTTCGACTTCCAGATCCCGCCGGGTCAGATCGCGAGCGCCCTGGTGCAGGCGCCGATGGTGGTGCTGTTCGAGTTCGGGGCGATCGTCCTGCTGGGCATCTACCAGTTCGTCTGGCGCTACATCGGCATGGCCGAGATCCAGGCGTTCCTGCGCGCCGGCTTCTACTCCGCGCTGCCGCTCGTCCTCCTGCGGCTCGGCCTGCCCTCCGCCTTCGACCAGTGGCGGGTGCCGCTGTCGATCATCTTCATCAACGGGGTCATCGCCTTCGGCGGGCTCCTCGGCATCCGGGTCCTGCGGCGGGGTCTCTACGAGCGTTACGAGCGCAGCCGCCGCCTGCGCCGCGGCCACGAAAGGCGCCCGAAGCCGGTGCTGCTCGTCGGCGCCGGGCGCTCCGGGCTGCTCGCGGTGCGCGAGATTCGCGGCCGCGGCGACACCGACATCGAGCCGGTGGGGTTCGTGGACGACGACGCCACCAAGCTGGGCACGGTCATCCACGGGCTGAAGGTGCTGGGCACCACCGCCGACCTGCCGCAGCTCGCCCGCAAGCTCGCGGTCGAGCAGGCGGTGATCACTCTCGACGAGGCCGACGCCTCCACCATCCGCAGGCTCGTCCAGGCCTGCGACCGCGGCGGGCTGCGGGCGCGGATCATCCCCGGCTACTCCGAGATCCTGCAGGGCCAGGTCTCGATCACCCGCTTTCGCGACGTCCAGATCGAAGACCTGCTGGGGCGCGACACCGTGCGCCTCGACGAGGAAGAGGTGCGCCGGTTCCTGACCGGCCGCGGCGTCCTGCTCACCGGCGCCGGCGGCTCGATCGGCTCCGAGCTGGCGCGCCAGATCGCCCGCTTCACGCCGCACCGGCTGCTGCTGGCGGAGCGCGCGGAGGGCGCCCTGTTCGAGATCGACCGCGAGCTGCGCGAGCTCTGGCCCGGCCTCGCCGTCGAGCCCCTGATCGCCGACGTCGGCGACGAGCGGCGGATGGCCGCCATCTTCGAGCGCTGGCGGCCGCAGGTGGTGATTCACGCCGCGGCCCACAAGCACGTGACGCTGATGGAGTCCAACGCCGCCGAGGCGGTGAAGAACAACGTCCTGGCCACCGCGACCATCGGCCGCCTCGCGGGCGACGCCGGGGTCGACGCCTTCGTGCTGGTGTCGAGCGACAAGGCGGTGCGGCCGGTGTCGATGATGGGGGCCACGAAGCGCTGCGCCGAGCTCGTCGTCCAGGACCTCGACGCCCGCTACCCCGCGGCCCGCTTCCTCGCCGTCCGCTTCGGCAACGTGATGGGCTCGGCGGGCTCGGTGGTGCCGATCTTCCGCCGCCAGATCGCGCGCGGCGGACCGGTCACGGTCACCCACCCCGACGCCACCCGCTTCTTCATGACCGTCGGCGAGGCCACCCAGCTCGTGCTCGAGGCCGGCGCCATCGGCGAGGGGGGCGCCATCATGATCCTCGACATGGGCGAGCCGGTGCGCATCGTGGACCTCGCCCGCGACATGATCCGCCTCTCCGGCTACAAGCCCTACGAGGAGATCCCGATCCAGTTCACCGGCCTGCGCCCGGGCGAGAAGCTCGCCGAGGAGCTGGGGACCTCCGGCGAGGACATCCGCGTCACCCGCCACCCGAAGATCTTCGCCGGCCGGCTGGCGGCGATGCCGCCGGAGACCGTGGCCGTCTGGCTCGAGCGCCTGGAGACGCTCTGCCGCCAGGGCCGCGACGAGGAGATCCGGACGGCCCTCGACGAGCTGCTGCCGGAGGCGGCCCTGGCCGCGCCCCGGGCGCCGGCGGCCGACTCCGCCGCCAGCGGCGAGGACGTGGTCCACTAGCCCGAGCCCGCTCCGATGCCGGTCCCCGAGCTGCGCCACGTCGCCGTCCTCGTCACCGGCGGCGCCGGCTTCATCGGCTCGCACCTCGTCGACGCTCTCGTCGAGCGCGGCGCGCGGGTGCGGGTGCTCGACGACTTCAGCACCGGCCGGCGTCGCAATCTGGCGCCCGGCCGCGAGCGGGTCGAACTCCTGACCGGCGACGTCCGCGACCTCGACGCCTGCCGGCGCGCCTGCCGCGGCGTCGAGCTGGTGTTCCACCAGGCGGCCCTCGGATCGGTGCCGCGCTCGCTGGCCGATCCGGCCGCGAGCGTCGCGGTCAACGCCGCCGGCACCGCCAACGTGCTCGCCGCCGCGCGCGACGCGGGGGCGCGCCGCGTCGTCTACGCCTCGTCCTCGAGCGTCTACGGCGACAGCCCCCGGCAGCTCCGCCGCGAAGGCGAGGAGGGGGAGCCGCTGTCGCCCTACGCCGAGTCCAAGCGCATGACCGAGCAGCTCGCCCGCACCTTCCACCGCTGCCTCGGGCTCGAGTCGATCGGCCTGCGCTACTTCAACGTCTTCGGCCCCCGCCAGGACGCCGACGGCCCCTACGCGGCGGTCGTGCCCCGCTTCTTCCAGGCCTGCCTGGACGGGACCCCGCCGACGGTCTTCGGCGACGGCTCCCAGAGCCGCGACTTCACCTTCGTCTCCGACGCGGTCGCCGCCAACCTGCTCGCCGCCGGCGCCCCCGCCGCCGCCGCCGACGGCCGGGCGCTGAACGTCGCCGCCGGTCGGGCCGCGACCGTTCTCGAGCTGCTCGCCGCGATCCAGGAGAGCGTCGGGAGCCGGCTCGCGCCCGGCTTCGAGCCGCCGCGCCCCGGCGACGTGCCGCATTCGGTCGCCGACCTGACACAATGCCGCTCGCTCCTCGGCTACGAACCCGAGGTCGCGCTCGAGCGCGGACTCGAGGCCTGCCGCGAGCACTACCGCTCGACCCTCGCCGCGAGCGGGGCCCGGGCCCCCGGCCCCGGCGGCGAGATCCCGGAGACCCGTTGAGCCCGACCGATCGCCAGGAGACCGCCGTCGTCACCGGCGGCGCCGGTTTCATCGGCTCGCATCTGGTCGACGCGCTGCTGGCCAGCGGGCGCCGGGTGATCGTCGTGGACGACCTCTCGACCGGCCGGCGCGAGAACCTACCCGACGCCGCCGAGCTCCACGCCGTCGACATCCGCTCCGGGGAGGCGGCGCGGGTCGTCGCCGAGGGCCGGGTCGACGTCCTCTTCCACCTGGCGGCGCAGATGGACGTGCGGCGCTCCGTCGCCGACCCCGCCTTCGACGCCTCGGTGAACGTCCTCGGCACCCTCAATCTGCTGAGGGCGGCGGTCGCGGGCGGCGCCCGCCAGGTCGTCTTCGCCTCTACCGGCGGCGCCATCTACGGCGAGCAGGAGGTCTTCCCCGCCTCCGAGGAGCACCCGGCGCGGCCGCTCTCCCCCTACGGGGTGAGCAAGCTGGCGGGGGAGCGCTACCTCTACTACTTCCACCGCGAGCACGGCCTCGACGCGGTCTGCCTGCGCTACGCCAACGTCTACGGCGAGCGGCAGAATCCCCACGGCGAGGCCGGGGTGGTGGCGATCTTCCTCGACCGGCTGCTCGCCGGCGAGGCCTGCACGATCCACGGCGACGGCCTCCAGACCCGCGACTTCGTGCACGTCGCCGACGTGGTCCGCGCCAACCTCGCGGTGGCCGGCCGCCCCGGCTTCGCGATCTACAACGTCGGCACCGGCGTCGAGACGGACGTGGTCGAGCTCTACCGCCGGATCGCGGCGGCGGTCGGAGCCGACGCCGAGCCCGTCCACGGCCCCGCCCAGCCGGGCGAGCAGCGCCGCTCCTGCGTCGATCCGGCGCGGCTGCTCGCCGACTGCGCCCTGCCGCCGCCCGCCCCGCTGGCGGAGGGCCTGACGGCGACCGCCCGCTGGTTCCGCGAGCGGCGCGGCGCCGCCGCCTGAGCCCGCCGGCCATGTGCGGGATCGCCGGCGCCCTCTCCTGGAGCCCCCACCCCGAGCCGCGGGACGTGGCGGCGATGGTCGCGCGCCTCGTCCACCGCGGCCCCGACGCCTCCGGTCTCGAGGCCCGCGGCCCGGCGGTCCTCGGCCACCGGCGGCTCACGGTGATCGACGTGAGCGAGGCGAGCGACCAGCCGCTGGCCGACGTCACGGGCCGCTACTGGATCGTCTACAACGGCGAGATCTACAACTACCGCGAGCTGCGCGAGGAGCTCCGGCAAGGGGGCGCGACCTTCCGCACGGTGGGCGACACCGAGGTCATCCTGGAGGCCTACAAGCGCTGGGGGGACGCCGCCCTCGAGCGGCTCAACGGCATGTTCGCGCTCGCCCTCTGGGACGAGGTCCGCGAGCGGCTGCTGCTGGCCCGCGACCGGGCGGGGGAGAAGCCGCTCTACTACCAGCCGCTGGACCGCGGCGGCCTGATCTTCGCCTCCGAGCTGCAGGCGCTGCGCGCCCACCCGGCGGCCTCGCGCGCGGTCGATCCGGCCGCCGTGTCGCAGTTCCTGTCGCTCAACTACCTGCTGACCGACACCTGCATCCTCGCCGGCGTGCGCAAGCTGCCGGCCGCGCACCGCCTGGCGGTGGAGCGCGGCGGGGCGGCGGCGCCGGAGCGCTACTGGGACCTGGCGCCCGCCTTCCGCGACAAGCGGGCGTTCGCGAGTGAAGAGGAGGCGGCGGCGGCGCTCGACGAGCTGGTGGACGACGCCGTCCGCCTGCGGCTGGTGAGCGACGTGCCGCTGGGGGCCTTCCTCTCCGGCGGCGTGGACTCCTCGACCGTCGTCGAGAGCATGACCCGGCTGCGGCCGCCGGCGCAGAACCGGACCTTCAGCGTCGGCTTCGAGGAGGAGAGCTTCAGCGAGCTGCCCGAGGCGCGGCGGGTGGCCGCCTTCCTCGCCGTGGACCACCGGGACCGCCGGGTGGACGCCGACGCCGCCTCCCATCTGCCCGAGATCGCGGCCCGCTTCGACGAGCCCTTCGCCGACAGCTCGATGATCCCGGTCTACTATCTCGCCCGCTTCGCCCGCGAGCGGGTCACGGTCAGCCTGTCCGGCGACGGCGGCGACGAGATCTTCGCCGGCTACCCGACCTACCGGGCCGATCTCTACCATCGGCGGCTCCGCTTCCTGCCGGGCTGGATCTGGCCGCCCGCCTACCGCGCCCTCGACGCCCTCTGGCCGGTGAGCTTCGACAAGGTGAGCTTCGACTACAAGCTGCGGCAGTTCGTCACCGGGCTGCCGCTCGACTACCGGCGCGCCCACCACCACTGGCGGACGATCTTCTCGCCCGCCGAGAAGCGGGAGCTGCTGCGCCCGGCCTACCGCGAGCTGGCCGCCGAGGACGGCTTCGGGGTCTTCGACCGCTACTTCGACGAGGTGGCCGACTGCCACCTCCTCGACCAGGCGATGTACGTGGACATCAAGACCTGGATGGTGGACGACATCCTGGTGAAGGTGGACCGGGCGACGATGGCGCACTCGCTGGAGTCGCGGGCGCCGTTCCTCGACCACCGCCTGATGGAGCTCGCCGCCGGCCTGCCGGTCTCGCTCAAGCTGCGCGGCCGGCGCTCGAAGTACCTGCTGCGGCGGGCGCG
>JBFJMD010000151.1:0-6201 GCA_041634115.1 Thermoanaerobaculia bacterium
GGGGGTCCGCCTCCATCCGCGCCAGGTCCCACCAGTGGTAGAAGTGGGTCCACAGGGTCATCGGCTCGTAGTGGATCGCCCGGTGGAAGAAGTTGCGCTCCGCCTCCGGCACGAAGCGGCCGAGGCGCGCGCGCAGCGCCGGGTCCATGTAGTCGCGCACGGTCAAGACCTGTTTTTTGTCCAGGAAATCGAGGTACTTCGTCACCGCCTCGTTCGCCCGGCGGTCGTACTCCTCCGGGCTCGCGATCGCCACGAGCTGCGGCAGGTCGCGGTTCCGGTGCTCCTCGAGCGCCAGCGAGGCGTGGGCCCGGTCCAGCTCGCGCTTGAGCAGCGCCACCTCCTCCTCCCAGGAGAGCGGCACCAGGTGGACGTTGCGCAGGTACCAGGTGTAGTTCTCCTTGCCGACCCCGGAGGGCCCGGCCTTGGACGGCGCCCGCTCCTCGAGCCAGGTGACGAAGTCGAGGGTCGCGGCACGCGCCGCGGCGATCGCCGCCGCGAGCTCGTCGCCGGCGCCGGCCGTCTTCCCCGCGAGCTCTTCCAGCGCCGCCGCCTGGTCCCGGAGGTTGCCGATCCCGGCGAGCCAGAGCTCGCGCGCGTCGCCCACCAGGTTGCCCCGCGCCTGCGCCAGCAGCGGCGGGATGGTCCGCAGCTCGGCGGCGAGCTTCGCCGCCGCCTCCGGCGACGGCGGGAGCGAGTAGGTCCAGAGCTCGACCAGGGCGTGGTGCGTCGGCCCCTCGTGCGCCGGGGTGTCGCTCTGGTAGGTCCAGACCGAGGCGTAGAAGGCCGGGTCGCGGGTCCACGGCTTCAAGACCCGGAGGTTGAAGTCGAGCCCGTTCATCTCCGCCCGCACCAGGTGGTGGTCCACCTGCCGGTCGATCGGCCAGCCGCCGGGGTCGATCGCCTCCAGCCGGGCCCGGTAGGCGCCGAGCTCCCCCTGAATCTTCGCCATCGCCTCCGCGCTGTAGTCCGGGACGCCGTTCTCGAGCGGCGGCCTCTCGAAGGCCCGCCACTCGTGGAAGAGGGCGACGAGGTCCTCGTAGCTCCCCGCGGCGGGGGCGGCCGGCGGCGCGGCCCAGGCGGTCGTGGCCAGGAGCCCGGCGAGCGCCAGCGCGCTCGGCAGGGTCAGGCTTCGAAGTCCGGCTTCAGGACCCATGATTCGGCTCTCCCCTTCTCCCGTTCTCGCGTATTCGCGCACTCGCGCTCTCGATCGCGAGACAGGATAGCGCGTCCCTGCCGGGAATCGCAGCGCGCGGGGCCGGCGTCCCGTCGCCGAGCCGGGCCGGGTCAGAGCCCGGCCGCCGCCTTCTCCTCGACCGCCGGCCCGGCCAGCGCCTCGGCGAGCCCCGGCACCAGCCCGGCGCCGGCCGGAACCTGGATCGAGGAGCCCTCGAGGTCGGCCGCCGTCAGCGGCTCGTGGCGGCCCCCCAGCCGCGCGGCGAGGAAGGCGTCGGCGATCGCGTAGAAGCTCAGGTTGTTCTCCGGGCGGGCGAAGCCGTGGCCTTCGTCCGGGAACAGCACGTAGGTGACGGGCAGGCCCTTGGCGGTCATCGCCTCGACGATCTGATCCGACTCCGCCTGCTTGACCCGCGGGTCGTTGGCGCCCTGGCCGATGAGCAGCGGCTTGACGATGCGGTCCGCCCGGGTGAGCGGCGAGCGCTCCCGGAGCAGCGCCTTGCCCTCCGCCGTCCGCGGATCGCCGACCCGCTTGTAGAAGAGGTCGAGCAGCGAGGCCCAGTAGGGCGGAATGCTGGCGATCAGCGTCTCGAGGTTCGAGGGCCCGACGATGTCGACCCCCGCGGCGAAGACCTCCGGCGTGAAGGTGAGCCCGGCGAGGGTCGCGTAGCCGCCGTAGGAGCCGCCCATGATCGCCACCTTGTCGGCCAGCGCCACGCCTCGCGCCACCGCCCAGGCCACGCCGTCGAGGAGGTCGTCGTGCATCGCCCGCCCCCACTCGAGGTCGCCGGCGTTGACGAACGCCTTGCCGAAGCCGGTCGAGCTGCGGAAGTTGACCTGCAGGACCGCGTAGCCGCGGTTGGCGAGCATCTGGGTCACTCCCGAGAAAGAGGACGAGTCCCGGCCCCAGGGCCCGCCGTGGACCAGGAGCACCATCGGCAGCGGCTCGGCCGGCACGCCGTCCCCGTCCGGGTCGGTCCAGGGGGGCAGCGTGAGGTAGGAGACGAGCTCGAGGCCGTCGCGGGCGGGGACGACGTGCGCCGTGGCCGGCGCCAGCACGTAGCCGTCGAGGGCCGGGCGGGTGTTGAAGAGGAGCTCGAAGGAGTTGTCCCCGCGGTCGAAGGCGTAGTAGTGGCCGGGGCGGTCGGGCTCGTCGGCGTAGAGGATCCAGCGGTCGTTGGCGCGGGTCTGGCCGAGGATCTGGGCGGAGCCCCGGAACCTTCCGTTGATCGCGGCGATGTCGTCGCGGACCTCGTCGGCGACGGCGACCCACTCCATCTCGGTGTAATCCACGGCGTAGGCCAGGACCTCGCCGGTCTCCGGATGGGTCAGGACGCCCTGCACGTCGGCGCGCTCGTCCGAGCCGATCACCGCCGTCTCGCCGCTCGCCAGGTCGAGGGCGACCAGCGCCGCCTTGTCGCGGTCCCGGCTGTCGACCCCGTGCGCCGTCTTGCCGTCCGCGGCGACCTCGGTGAAGTTGGTGGTGATCATGTCCTGCGGCGGGATCCGGGTCAGCGTCTCCCAGCCGCCGTCGGCGCCGACGCGGAAGAGCTCGCTGCCGCCGTCGGGGGTGCTCTTGACCGCGAGGCGCAGGTTCAGGCTCTGATCCGCCACGTAGCCCGCCATCTCGTCGTCGTTGCGCTCGACCAGCGAGCGGTCGCCGGTCTCGACGTGGATGCGGTAGACGTCGTGCCACTTCGGATCCCGGTCGTTGAGGCCCACCAGCACCTCCTTGGGATGGGCGTAGCTGACGGCGATCACCTGGGCCTGGACGCCCTCGAGCGGGGTCAGGTTCCGATCCTCGGCGGTCTCGACCTCGACCGCGTGGAGCTGCCAGTTCTCGTTGCCCCCCTCGTCCTGGAGGTAGAGGACGTGCTCGCCGTCCGACGCCCAGAAGTAGAGGCGGATCCCGCGCAGGCGGTCCCGGGTGACGGCCCGCGCCGAGGCCAGGTCGCCGACCGGGGCCACCCAGACGTTCTGCACCCCGTCCACCGGGGCCAGGAAGCTCACCAGGGTCCCGTCCGGGCTGATCCGCCCGCGGAACTTCTCCGGGTTGCCGAGCAGCGCCCGCCGCGGGATGAGCTCGACGTCCTCCGGAGCCAGGGCGGCCGGGCGGGCGGGCTCCTTTTCGATCGCCGGCCCGGCGCAGCCGGCGAGGAGCGCGAGGACGGCCAGGGCGGCGGAATGGCGGCGGATCGGGTGCATGGGAGGCCTCCTCCTACGGGATTCGGGTCCAGATACGAACGTTCGCGAACGGAGGTTATTGTAGGCGGGGCCGAGGACGTGCGCTCCTCTGCGGTCGAGATCCGCGGCGGCGAAGTCCCGATCTCGCGATATAGTGAGACCCGAGGGCTCGGCGTGCGGCCCCGGGCCCGTGGTCCCCCTCACAAGCCTGCGTAGCAGCCCGGAGCCGAAGCGGCCCTGGGAGAAGAGTCCGAACTCACTGAAAATGGCCAGCCACAAAGAAAGAACCCTCAAGCGGCTGGTCGCGCTCGGCCAGCGCAAAGGCTACCTGCTCTCGGCCGAGATCGAGGAGATGCTGCCGGACGACCTGCCGGGCGGTCCGGAGTCCGTCTCCGCCGTCCTGGCCGCGGCCGGGATCGCCGTGATCAAGGGCGCCGAGGGGTTCCGCAGCCAGACCGTCGCCGAGGTCGGCCACGGCGAGCTCGAGCAGCAGGGGGACGGACCGGCGCCGGCGCCGCGCGATCCCGGTCCGACCCGGGACCCGATCCGGATGTACCTGCGCGAGATGGGCGAGGTGCCGCTGCTCGATCGGCACGGCGAGCTGGAGATCGCTCGCAACCTGGAGCAGGGCGAGTGGCGGATCTACGTGGCCCTGGGCGCCCATCCGGCGCTGTCGCGTGAGTTGCTGCGCCTGCTGGAGCTCAAGCGGGCGCGCGCCCGCGGGCAGCGCCCGGCGGCGGGCGAGGGAGAGAAGCTCGACCTGGACGCCCAGGCGAAGGGGCGGATCGCCGAGCAGCTTCAAGTGCTGGCGCGGATCGCCCGCCACGACCGCGAGCTGCGCAAGCTGCGCGACCGGCAGCGGCGCACTTCCGCCCGGGGCGATCGCCACCAGCGAATCGAGCGCGAGATCGACCGCCTGATGGCCAAGATCGCGCTCGAGATCCGCTCTCTCGGCCACACGTTCGGGGTGCGAAACGAGCTCATCGACCTGCTCGGGCAGGTCCATCGCGAGTTCTCGGGCCCGGAGCGCGACATGCGAAGGGCACGGCTCGCCTTCCGGCGCGACGCCAACCCCGAGATCAAGGCCCTGCACCGGCGTCGGATCGCCAAGTACCGCCGCAAGCTGCGGGACGTCGAGGCCCGCTGCGGCATCACCGCGCCCGAGCTCGCGGAGGCGATCCGCGCGGTCCGCCGCGGCGAGGCGGAGTGCGCGCGGGCTAAGGAGCAGCTCATCGTCGCCAACCTGCGGCTGGTCATCTCGGTCGCCAAGAAGTACACCAACCGGGGCCTCCAGTTTCCGGACCTCATCCAGGAGGGCAACATCGGGCTGATGAAGGCGGTGGAGAAGTTCGAGTACCGGCGCGGCTACAAGTTCTCGACCTACGCCCACTGGTGGATCCGCCAGGCGATGACCCGCGCCCTCGCCGACCAGGTGCGGACCATCCGCATCCCGGTCCACATGATCGAGACCATCAACAAGCTCGTCCGCACCACCAGCGCCCTGGTCCAGGAGCTGGGCCGCGAGCCGACGGCGGAGGAGATCGGCGAGCAGATGGACCTTCCGGCGGCGCGCGTGCGCGAGGTCATGAAGATGGCCCAATACCCGGTCTCGCTCCAGGCGCCGGTCGGCAAGGAAGAGGACGCCCGCCTGGAGGACTTCGTCGAGGACGGGGGCGCGGTCTCCCCGCTCGAGTCGGCGCTCTCGGGCAATCTGCGCGAGCAGACCGCGGAGGTCCTCAAGACGCTGACGCCGCGCGAAGAGAAGATCCTGCGCATGCGCTTCGGGATCGGCGAAGACCCCGAGCGGACCCTGGAGGAGGTCGGACGCTCCTTCAACGTCACGCGCGAGCGCATCCGCCAGATCGAGGCCACGGCGATGCGCAAGCTGCGCCACCCGAGCTGCGCGGGCAAGCTCGAGGACCTGATCGACGGCGAGAGCGGCGAAGTCCGGGGCTGAGGACAAAAAAAAGGACCCTCCGTGGGGAGGGTCCGATCGAGCGTCGCCGTGGCGAAGGTCCCGAGCACCTCCGCCGCGGCGAGCGACTACCAGGACGGCCGCTTGTCGTAGCCGCCGCCGTTGCTGCGCGGCTTCGCCTCGTTGACCTTGAGGTTGCGGTCGCCCAGGGTCTTGCCGTTGAGCGCCCGGATCGCCGTGTCGGCGTCGGCCGGAGCCATCTCCACGAAGCCGAAGCCCCGGGACTGGCCGGTGTAGCGGTCGGAGATCACGTTGACGGACTCGACCGCGCCGTGCTCGGTGAAGAGCTGGCGCAGCTCGTCCTCGGTCGTGCTGAAAGGCAGGTTGCCTACATAGATCTTTTTCATGGTCTCTCTTTCTGTGGTTGGCGTGGCGAAGGCCGTGGCCTTCCTACACCGATTTGAATACACGATTCCGGAGTCGGAATCTTCCGACGGAGCAAGCTCGCCTTTTGGCAGTTGGGAAAGCGACTACTTCAGGAAGAACTCGGGACGCTTCAGGCCGCAGTGCAGCCCCCTGGCAGTGGGGATTCGCTCCTCGATCTGCACTCTAGGGGAGTCCGGGTCCGAAGTCAACCGGGGTGCCGGGCCTGCGCTAGAATCGCCGTCTCGCATGTCCCCCGAGGCGAACGGCGGCCGGGCGGCGATCGACGTCCACGACCCGCGCGTGGTCGAGTCGATCGACCGCTACTGGCGGGCAAACCTGAGAATCATGGCGGTGCTGCTCGCCGTCTGGGCCGTGGTCGGCCTGGGCTGCGGGGTGCTCCTGGCGGACACGCTGAACCAGTTCCGGCTCGGCGGCTTCCCGCTCGGGTTCTGGTTCGCCCAGCAGGGGAGCATCCTCACCTTCGTGCTGCTGATCCTGGTCTA
>JBFJMD010000152.1:0-6148 GCA_041634115.1 Thermoanaerobaculia bacterium
CCGGATCGAGGTCACCGACGGCGAGGTGGGAGACGATTTCCTGCTCAGCCGGCCCAGCGGCCAGAAGGGCTGGTTCCTGGTGCTCTCCTCCAACGAGCGGGTCATCACCGAGGCCTTCGCGCTCTCCGGCGTGACCTTCTTCTCCACCTTCGTGCCCGACGTCCAGGTGCAGGTGGTGAACAAGAACCCCGAGTGCTCGAAGACCGGAGACAGCAACATCTTCGTGGTCAACACCACCAACGCCAACGGCTTCCTGCGCGACAGCAGCGGCAACCGCGCGCGAGCGTTGGAGGTCGGCACCTTCGTCACCGAGCCCTACTCCGAGCCGGGCCTCAACAAGAACGTCGGCGGCGGCGGGGGCAGCGGCGGCGGCGGGTCGACCGCCGACGACATGACCGACGCCTTGAAGGCGGTGATGGACGAGCTCAAGAAGCTCTTCCCGCGGGAGTGCAAGTTCGGCAACTACCGGATCGACATCAAGACCGTCGCCGCCGACACCGGCCTGGTCTTCATCGCGCCGGTGCCGGTCTGCCTGATCGAGAACAACTGGAAGGAGTTCTAGCCCGAGCCCGGCTCTGGTAGCCTCGCCGGCGACCGTTCAGCCATGCCGAAGGGAGGAAGTGCGATGCAGCCACGAGCCCGATCCGTCCGATCCCCGGGCCGCGCGCTCTTCGCGCGTCTCGCGCCGTGGCCCCAGGCCGCGGCGGGCGCCCTCGCCCTCCTCGGTCTGATCGCCGCCGCGCCGGCGGGCGCCGACTGGCTCGTCACCCGCGACGGCGAGCGCATCGAGACCAAGGGCGCGTGGCAGGTGAAGCGCCAGCTCGTCGTCTTCCATCTGGCCTCCGGGAAGCTGGCGTCGCTCAAGCTGGCCGACGTCGACCTCGAGGCCAGCCGCGAGGCCACCGAGGCCGCGGCGGAGCCGGCGCCCCGGAAGGAGGCGCCGACGCAGAGAGAGCCGGTGCGCCCCGCCCTGGTCCTGACCGACGCCGACGTCAGCCACGTCCGGCCCTCGCTCGAGCCGACGCCGAACGAGGAGGGCGACGAGGCCGAAGCGGCCGAGGCCGGCGCCGAAGCGGCCGCGGAGGGCGCCGGCGCAGAAGAGACCGCGCCGCCCGAGCGGCTGATCGTGACCGGCTGGGGAGAGGTGGACGACCCGAGCGTCCAGGGCGTGACGATCACCGGCCAGCTCAGCAACTCGAGCCCCGACGTGACCGCCGGCGCGAGCGTGACGGTCAAGCTCTACGACGCCGACGGCGAGCTCATCGCGTCGACCGATGCGCGCCTCACCTCGACCACCCTGACCCCCGGTCAGACGGCCAACTTCCGGGCCTCCTTCCCTTCGATCTTCGTCTACGAAACGGTGCGATTCGAATCGCAGAGCGTGGCCGTCAAGAGCGGCGCCGACGAACCGGCGGCCGACGAATAGGCCAGCCGCCGATCCCCTCCGCCCGTAACAGCCGGGAAGAGCCACCCCGTCCCCAGATTCCTGAAGACTTCCAATGGCTGCGCCCGGCTAAGCCCCGGGCGCGACCTTCGCCCTAGACCACCCCAGCGGCCCCCGCTTCGCCCAACGAAGCCTCCGACGCCCGCCATCCGCCGAGGCGCTCCGGGTCCCGCGGAGGCCCGCTCCGGGGGGCTCTCCGCCAGCGCTCACTCGAGCCACCGAAGAGCACCACCGGCCGGCGCGGACGCGGAGCGCAGGCGCGAGCCCCAACATCAAAGGCTGAGCAGCTCGCGCCGGCCCCCGGGGCGGGCCTCCGCGGGACCCGCGGCGCCGCAGGTGCCGAAGCCGCCTCTCTGAAGACCGCCGAAGCCGCCTCTTCGAAGACCGCCGAAGCGCCTTTTCGAAGACCGCAGGGACGAAGCCCCGCCGCGACCGCCAGCCAGGTGAGGCCACCTCCCCAAGAACCCTCAGTCGCGATAATTCGGGTAGCCCCCCAGGTCGTGCTCCTTGACCTTGCGGAGCAGCGTCCGATAGCTCATCCCCAGGATCTCGGCGGCGCGTCGCTTGTCGCCGTCGGATTCGCGCAGCGCCCGCCGCAGCCCCTCGACCTCGTCCTCCTCCCCGACGCTCGACAGCAGCGGCTTCAGGTCGGCCGCCCCGAGGCGGGCGCTCTCGGTCAGGATCACGGCCCGCTCGAGGACGTTCGCGAGCTGGCGCACGTTGCCGGGCCAGGGCTGGCGGGCGAGCAGGTCGTCGGCTCCCGAGGTCAGCTGCGGCGCCGCTCTCCGGTGGCGGCCGGCGAGCCGGTCGAGCAGGTGCCGGGCGATCAGCGGCACGTCGCTCCGGCGCTCGCGCAGCGGTGGCAGCTCGATCGGGAAGACCTCCAGGCGGAAGTAGAGGTCGGCCCGGAACTCGCCCGCCTCGACCATCTCCTTGAGGCCCCGGTTGGTGGCGGCGATCAGCCGCACGTCGGCCTTCAAGGTCTGCGAGCCGCCGACCCGCTCGAAGGTGCGCTCCTCGAGCACCCGCAGCACCTTGCCCTGGACGCCGGCGGAGAGCTCGCCGACCTCGTCGAGCAGCAGGGTGCCGCCCCGCGCCTGCTCGAAGCGGCCGCTCTGCCGGCGGTGGGCGCCGGTGAAGGCGCCCTTCTCGTGGCCGAAGAGCTCGTTCTCCAGCAGCGCCTCCGGGATCGCCGCGCAGTTGACGGCCACGAACGGGCCGCTGCGGCGCGGCGACACCGCGTGGATCGCGCGCGCGAAGAGCTCCTTGCCGGTGCCGCTCTCGCCGGTCAGGAGCACCGTGCTCTCGGTCGGCGCCACCCGCTCCAGGAGCCGCAGCGCGGCGCGGGTGCGCGGGTGGCGGCCGACGATCGTCGGGCCGTCCTCGGGCGTGAAAGAAAACGACTCGGCCTCGCCGCCGATGAGCGAGCCGACCAGGGCGAAGAGCTCGTCGATCTCCACCGGCTTCTCGAGGAAGTCCATCGCCCCCAGCTTCATCGCCTCGACCGCCGCCCCGACCGTGCCGTGCGCGGTCATCACCACCACCGGCGTCGCGGGCTGCTCGGCGCGGCTGGCCTCGAGCACCTCCAGTCCCGACGCCCCGGGGAGCTTGAGATCGGTCAGCACGAGGTCGAACGGCCTCTCTCTCAGCCGCCGGATGCCCGTCTCCCCGTCGGCCGCCGACTCGACCTCGTAGCCCTCCTGGGTGAGCGCCTTCTCGAGCAGGCCGCGAAGCGACTCGCGGTCCTCGACGATGAATACCCGCCGCTTCGGCATGTCCCCGGGAGCTCTCAGTCCGGCCCGCCGGCCTCCCCGGAGAGGGCCCGCCGCACCGCCGCCACCAGCTCCTCCTCGTCCTCGGGATCGACGGTCCGCAGGTCGAGCAGCAGACGGCCCTCGCGCAGGTAGCCGACGACCGGCGGCTCGCCGGCCCGCAGGCGCCGCAGCAGCCCGTCGTCGCCGGGAAGCGCCAGCGCCTCGCCCGCGATCGGCGCCTCCGGCGCCGCCCCGCCCCCCACGTACGCGTCGGCGGCGACGATCTCGGCGCCGACCCGGGCCGCCACCCGCTCGAGCCGCTCCCGGTGCGCCGCCGGGTCGGCCCACAGCCGGTCGAGCGGCAGCTCGGCGCCGGCGAGATGACGGCGCAGCACCGCCTCGAGCGCGGCGAAGGCGGCGCGGTCGGGGCGCAGGGCCCGGTAGAGCGGGTGCCGGCGGCAGCGCTCGACCGGCTCGCGGCGGCCGACGATGAGCCCCGCCTGCGGCCCCCCGAGGAGCTTGTCGCCGCTGCCGCAGGCGAGGTCGCAGCCGGCGGCCGCGAGCTCGGACAGACTGGGATGGCCGGCGAGCTGCGGCGCCGGATGGGGCCGCAGCAGCCCGCTCCCCTCGTCCACCACCACCGGCAGCCCCTTCCGGCGCCCCAGCGCCACCAGGTCGGGCGGCCCGACCGACTCGACGAAGCCGACCATCCGGTAGTTGCTCGGGTGGACCTTGAGCAGCGCCGCCGTGCGCTCCCCGATCGCCCGCTCGTAGTCGGCCAGCCGCGTCCGATTGGTCGTCCCCACCTCGACCAGGACCGCGCCGGCCGCCGCGAGGATGTCGGGGATCCGGAAAGAGCCGCCGATCTCGACCAGCTCGCCGCGCGAGACCACGACCTCGCGCCCGGCCGCGAGGACCGCCAGGATCAGCACCAGCGCGCCCGCGTTGTTGTTGACGACGAGGCCGGCCTCGGCCCCGGTCAGCGCCGCCAGCAGCCTTCCGGCCCGGCGATTGCGGTCGCCGCGGCGGCCGCTCTCCAGGTCGAGCTCCAGGTCGAGGTAGGCGTCGAGACGGGCGGGCAGGTGGCGCGCCACCTCGCGCGGCAGCGGCGCCCGGCCGAGGTTGGTGTGGAGGAAGATCCCGGTGGCGTTGAGCACCCGCCGCAGCGGCGTTCCGACCTCGTCCGCGAGCCGCGACGCCACCCGCTCCGGCAGGCTCTTCAGCAGCTCTTCGAGGGCGTCGCCCGCGAGGCCGGCGTCGCTTCCGATGCGCTCGCGCAGGTCGTCCAGCTCGCGGCGGACTTGGACGCGCACGAGATCCCTTCCGTATAATGATGCGAGCTCTATCAGCTGCGGTTCGCGCAGCAGACGGTCGACCGCCGGCAGGCGGCGGCGCTCGTCACTTGTCGACACCCGGCCCATGGATGGCTCATTCTAGCCCGCACCTCTCCGTGGACGACGAACGCGCCCTCGACCGGTTCGAGCGGGGGATCCGGGCCCTCAAGATCGAGTTCGACCGCTACTTCAACGGCGCCATCCCGATCCCCCCCGAAGAGGAGCGCAATCGGCTGTTCGGCGACCTCCGGGAGATGCGCTCGCGCCCCATGCCGTCGCTCGCCGACCGCTTCCGCCTGAGCACCCTCGAGGCCCGCCTGAACGCGCTGAACGAGCTGTACAACCGCAAGCTCCGCGATTTCGAGCTCTCCGGGCGTCCGGCGGCGGTGGCGGCCGGGGCGATCGACCCGTACTCCGGGGTGATCGTCGGCGAGCGGCCCGAAGCCGGCGCCGTGCGGGCGCTCTACGAGGAGCTCTACCGCGCTTCGGGCCGCCAGAAGAAGACCGACTTCGAGAGCTTCCGCAGCTTCCTCGAGAGGGAGACCGCCAAGATCCGCCGCAAGACCGGCTGCGAGCGGGTGCGGTTCCGCGTCACCGAGAAGAGCGGCAAGCTGAAGCTCCGGGCCCGGCCGGTCGACGCGTCCGGCCGCGATCTCGGCAGCTGAACGGAAGGAGACCGACGTGCGCCCTCGACCGCCCCGCATCGCGATCCCGCTGGTCTGCCTCTTCGCCCTGGCCGGGCTGCCCGGCCTCGAGGCCGCCGAGCCGCCGGCCACCCTCGCCGCCGCGCTCGAGCAGCAGGCCCGCCTCGCCGCCTCCCGGCCCGGCGACGCCGCCGTCCACAACGACCTGGGCAACCTCCTGGTGATGGCCGGCGCCTGGGAGGAGGCGCAAGAGGCCTACGAGACGGCCATCCGGATCGCCCCGGAGGAGACCGCGGCGCGCTTCAACCTGGCGCTCCTCAAGCTGCAGCGGGGGCGCGAGCGCGGGGCGCTCGATTCGCTCCGCCGGGTCCTGCGCGACGACCCGGACCACGCCTGGGCCCACTACCAGGCGGGCGTGCTCTACGAGCGGCGGGGGCAGCGCAAGCGGGCGATCCGCCACTACGCCCGCGCCGTCCGCCTCGACCCGCGGCTGACGCGGCCGGAGGTCAATCCGCAGATCGTCGACAACGAGCTCGTGATCGACGCGCTGCTGACCGCCCACCGGTCGCGGCCCGCGCTCGCCGCGCCGCGGGCGTTCGAGGACCCGGCGCGGATCGCCGCCCTCCTCGTGGCCCAGCCCCGCCCGGAGGCCGAGGCCGCCGCGGAAGGACGGCCGCCGGCCCCGCCGGCCGCGGCCGCCGAGCCCGCGGAGGCCGCCCCCGCGCCGCCGGAGGGACCCGCCGCGGAGCCCGAGGCCAAGAAGCCGAAGCCGCGCCGGCGGCGCCCCAAGCCCGCCGAAGAGAAGCCGGCCGAGCCCCCGCCGCCGGGGCTCTAGCCTGACCTTCTCACCGATGGCCTACTGCGACAGCGTATGTCCCTGAATCTGCTGCGTTACGCTCCCTTCGCGCTCGTCAGCGTACTTCGAGTACGCCTCTGTCGCGCTCAGGTCGCAAGCCTTGCATCTCCAGGCAC
>JBFJMD010000153.1:0-6120 GCA_041634115.1 Thermoanaerobaculia bacterium
GCCGGCGCCGGAGGTGGCGACCGAGCCGGCGCCGCCCGCGCCGCTGCTCGCCGCCCTGGGCGACCTCCTGGCGCACATGGGGCGCGAGGCCGAGGCGGAGCGTCACTTCGCGCTCGCCCTCGACTACGATCCGGGCTTCGCCGACGCCCGGGCCGGCCTCGCCTACCTCCGCGACCGGCAGGGCCGCCACGCCGAGGCCGCCGCGCTGTGGGAGCAGGCCGTGGCCGCGGAGGGTGGGGAGGGCGCCGCCGCGGGGGCGCTCACCCACCTGCTGTACGGCCGGCACCTGTTGGCCCGGGCGCGCGGCGAGGCGCCGGGGCGCGAGGCGGCCCTGCTGGCGACCGCGGCCGAGGCGGCCTTCGCGAGGGCGGCCGAGCTGGCGCCGGAGTTCGCCGAGGCGCGGGCGATGCGCGGCTACGCCCACCTCTTCGGCGGCCTCGATCCCGCCGCCGGCATCCCGCACCTCGAGCGGGCGCGCCGGGAGCTGCCGGAGCGCTCCGACCTGCTGCTCGCCCTGGTGCAGCTCTACGTGCGAGCCGATCGCGAGGCGGAGGCGCGAGCGGTCGTGGACGGGGACCTCGCGCTGCGCGGCGAGCCGGAGCTGCTGCAGGCCGCGAGCGAGGAGATCGAGCGCTGGGGCCTGATCCGGTCGGCCAATCGCGCCTTCGCGGAGGGACAGGCGGAGCGCGGGCTGCGCCTGCTCGACGAGGCCATCTCCATCACCAGCGATCCGGAGCTGCGGATGCGGATGGAGGAGCGGCTCGACACCCTCGAGCGGCGAATGGGCGCCGAGCGCTGACCGGGCCGGCCGCTACTGGAACATCCGATCGACGGGCACGATCTCGATCGCGGCCGGACCGACCGGCAGCTTCTGGATCGTCGCGTCGGCCTCGACGACCTCGGCCTCGGGCGGGCTGTTGTAGGTGAGCGGGCTGGGCTCGCCGGCCTCTAACGCCGCCTTCACCGCCGCCGCGTCGGCGGTCACCAGCACCGCCTGGAAGCTCGCGCTGTCGACGTATCTGCGCACCGCCGCGTTGACCTCTTCGACGGTGAGGCCGCGCAGCCGGCGCTCGATCTCGTCGATGTAGTAGTCCATGCCGTAGAAGCGGCTGTCCATCAGGAAGCCGAGGCGGTCGGAGAGGGTCTGCGCCCAGAGCTTCGAGTAGTTGATCAGGAAGTCGCGGGTCAGCTCGAACTCCTGCTGCGTGAGGCCGCTGCGGACCAGCCGGTCCACCTCGTAGAGCGCGTTGCGCAGCGCGAAGTGGGCGTTCTGCGGCTCCACCGGGCGGATCCACACGGAGAAGAACTGCTGCCGGCGCGGCACGTTCGGCGAGGGATTGGTGGTGAAGGGCGGCAGGTGCCAGTGCTCGATGTAGGAGTAGTCGCCGTAGTTCAAGCCGCGCTTGCCTCGCAGCTGCTGCATCAGGCGGCCGTGGAAGGTGCGGTGCTCCCCGAGGAAGCTGTTCGCCACCATCAGCGGGTAGTAGTCGGGGTCGGCGCGGGTGATCCCGAGCGGGTAGCCGAAGTGGATGCCGACCGAGGCCGTGGACTTCTCGATCAGGGTGAAGCGGCGGCCCTCGATCGGCGCCGGCGCCGGCAGCTCGACCCGGCTCCGCTCGCCCGGCGACAGGGCGGAGAAGCGCTCGACGAGCCGCTCGAGGTAGCCGTCCGGGTAGCCGCCGGCGATGCCCAGCATCAGGTTCGCCCGGGTGAAGTGGCGGCGGTAGAACTCCCGGACGTCGGCCAGGGTGATGCTCTCCAGGCCCGACACCGTGCCGGCCGGGGAGTGGCTGTAGGGGTGGTCGTCGAAGATCACCTGCTGCAGCGCCTCGAGGCCGAGCAGCTCGTCGTTCGAGGCCCGCAGGGTGTCGGTCAGGAAGGTCTTGAGCTGCTCCTTGTTGCGCTTGAAGTCGCTCTCGGAGAAGCCGGGCTCGAGCACCGCCTCGGAGAGGAGCGCCACGAACTCGTCCAGCTTCTCGCGGTGGATCTCGCCGCTGATCACGGTCACCTCGCGGTCGGTGTCGACTTCGATCGAGGCCGCCATCGGGTAGAGGGCGTCCACGAGGTCGGCGTAGGAGCGCCGCCCGGTGCCGGCGCGGCCGAGCATCAGGCCGGTCAGCGCGGCGAGCCCCTCCTTGCCCTCCGGATCGTGGATCGAGCCGACCTGGAACAGGAGCCGAAGCGCCACCAGCGGCGAGCCGGGGCTGTGGATCTCGACGGTCTCGAGGGTCGGGCCGGTCACGGCGGCCGGCGGCTCGAGAGCCTCCTCGGCGGGCGGCTCCGGCGCCGGGCCGCCGGCGGTGGCGCAAGAGAGGGCGACGAGGCCGGCCAGCCCCAGCGACGTGATGCTGCGAATCATGGTCTATCTCCCTTCGGCGGTCGCGTCCGCGGCCGTCTGTGGCTTGTGGGCGAGCGTGATGCGGGTCCGGCTCGACTCCTTGAACACTTCGCTCGCCACCCGCCGCACGTCCTCGGGGCTCACCGCGAGGTACTGGTCGTGCACCCGGTTGACGGTCTCCGGGTCGCCGGTCAGCTTGAGGAAGTTGGCGAGCGTGAAGGCGACCGAGCCGGGGCTGTCGAGGCCGAGCGCGAAGCGGTAGCGCATGTGCGACTTGATCCGCTCCAGGCGCTCGCTCGAAACCGGCTCCTCCTTGAGCTTGGCGATGTGCTCGTCGATCGCCGCGACGACCTTGGGCAGCGCCTCCTCGGACTTCACGCGGCCGAAGATCGTGAACAGATACGGGTCGCGGTGGTCGCTGTAGCTGCCAGAGATGGAGTCCACCCACTGCTCTTCGACGACCAGCTTCTGGTAGAGGGGCGCCGACTCGCTGAAGAGAAGCTGGCCGGCGAGGTCGAGGGCGGCGGTGTCCGTCGTGGTGTCCGAGAACGCGGGGGCCCGGTAGCCTTCCATCAGGTGCGGGCCGATCGGCGCCGGCCAGTCGATGTGGTCCGCGCGCGCCCCGCTCTGCGGCGGCTCCGCGGCGATGGTCTGCGCCTCGTATCCCGGCTTCCAGTCGCCGAAGTAGGAGGCGGCCAGGTCGTTGACCGCCTCGGGGTCGGCGTCTCCGACCACCAGCAGGATGCAGTTCTCCGGCCGGTAGTGGCGGTTGAAGAAGCCGAGGCTGTAGTCGTAGTACCCGGGCATCGCCTTGATGTCGTCGAGGAATCCGAGCGTGGTGTGGCCGTAGGTGTGCTTGGTGAAGGCGAGGGCGCGCATGCGCTCGAACATCGGCAGGAACGGGCTCGAGATGTTCTTGTTGTACTCGCCGAGCACCGCCAGGGCTTCGCGCCGGAAGTCCTCTTCGCTGTATTTCAGGTTCTTGAAGCGGTCCGACTCGACGTCCATCATCGTCTCGAGCTCGGCGGCCGGGCCGATGATGTAGTAGACGGTCTGGTCGTCGCTGGTGAAGGCGTTCGAGTCCGCGCCCATGCGCTTGAGGACGTCGTTGTAGGCCTCCGTCGAATAGCGCTCGGTGCCGCGGAACATCATGTGCTCGAAGAAGTGGGCGAAGCCGCTGTGGCCGGGCTCCACTTCGTTGCGCGAGCCGCTGCGCACGATGAGCAGGTAGGCGATCGTCCCCGGGCTGTCGTAGGGGACGACGACGACCTTGAGCCCGTTGCCGAGCACCTTCTCGGAGACCGGAAACGGGAAGATCTTCTCGGCGGCGGCGGTCGCGGGCGCCAGGCACGCCAGCGCGGCGGCGAAGAACAGCGGTCGGTAGGATGCCGGCACGTCGATTTCCTCCTGGGAGTCCAAGGCTGGGCTGCGGCGACGCCGGAACGGCGTCTGCGGACGCGTAGTCTATCCTAGACGACATGAAGCGACGGCGGGCGCTCGCGGCGATTCTCTGGGCGCTCCTCCTGCCGGTGGCCGCGCGGGCGAGCTCGCAGGCCCGCCGGACTCCGGTCGTCGCCGCGGTCGAGAGGGTGGCGCCGGCGGTGGTCAACATCGCCGCCGAGGCGATCGTGCGCGAGCCGGATCCCTTCTTCGGCGACTTCTTCCCCCGCAGCCGCCGCGCCGAGTCCCTCGGCTCGGGACTCGTCATCGGCTCCACCGGCGTCGTGGTCACCAACGCGCACGTGATCGAAGGCGCCTCGCGGATCGTGGTGACGACCGCCGACGGGCGCGAGCTCGAGGCCGACGTCCTCGGCTCCGATCGCGACTCCGACATCGCGGTGCTCAAGCTCGAGGCGAGCGGCCTGCCGGCGGTGCCGCTGGGCTCGAGCGTGGACCTCATGATCGGCGAGACGGTGATCGCGCTGGGCAACCCGTTCGGGCTCTCGAACACGGTCACTTCCGGGGTGCTCTCGGCGTGGGGACGCACCGTCCCCGGCGAGGGCGGCGAGCGGCTCTTCACCGACTTCCTGCAGACCGACGCGTCGATCAACCCCGGCAACTCGGGGGGCCCGCTGGTCAACCTGGACGGCGAGGTGATCGGCATCAACACCGCCATCATCGCCGGCGCCGAGGGCATCGGCTTCGCGATCCCGGCGGACCGGGCGCGGCGGGTGGTCGAGGACCTGCAGCGATTCGGCTCGCTGCAGCCGCTGTGGACGGGCCTGCGCCTGGTGAGCCTGCAGCCCGAGCTGGCGCGGCGCTACGACCTGCCGGTGGACCGCGGCGCCCTGGTCCAGAAGGTCTACCCCGGCTCGCCCGGCGAGCGGGCGGGGTTCCGGGAGGCGGACATCATCGTGGCGGTGCAGGGCAAGCCGGCGGGCGGCCGCGAGGACGTGACGACGGCGCTCTTCTCGGTGCCGGCGGCGACCGCGATCCCGGTGACCGTCTGGAGGGCGGGGAGCCGGATCGAGCTGCTGCTGGCGGCCGAGCACCCGCCGCGCGAGCTGGGTCTGCGGCTGCTCGAGCGCGGCGTGGGCCTGGTGGTGGACGAGAGCCGGGGCCTCATCGTGGTCAGCAGGGTGCTGCGGGGCTCCCCGGCCGACCGCCGGGGGCTGGCCGCCGGCGACCTGCTGCTGGCGGCCAACGGCAAGATCGTGCGCGGGCTCGACGAGCTGGGCCGCGAGGTGCTGCGGGCGCTCGACCGCGGCGGCCTGCTGGTCGTCGTCCAGCGCGGCGGCCGCGCCTACTACTTGAGCTTTCCGCTGTAGCCGGCTAGTCGAAATCGAAGGGACGGGGCGGCGGCACGTCGTCGGGCTCTTCCTCGGCGCGCTTCATCGCCTCCTTGAACTTCTCTTCGAGCAGCCGGTCGCGGTCCTTGAGCGCCGCCACCTCGCGCTCGAAGATGTCCTCCGCCTGCGACCGCTCCTCGTCGAGCTCCTGCAGAAGGTCGTCGAAGTCCTTGCCCCCGGCCGGCGGCGCCTTGATCTTCTTGTGGAAGAGGACCTCGCCGGTCGCCGCGTCCACCACCAGGTGGGATTCGCATTCGGGGCAACGCAACGTGAGCCTGCGAGAGTCGCCCTTGGCTCCCATGTCCTCATTCTACGCTCTTCGCTCGCGGGGCCGGATCGCCGGCTTGACACCCGCTGGACCCTGGGTTAGAAAGAGTCTCCCGTCCTCGGATAGAATCGTCTCCGCTCGACGATGAAACGGCGCGCAATCCTCTTGTTCCTGGCCCTTCCGGCGCTTCTCGCCTGCGGGTCGGAGAAGGTGGTCCGCTTCGGGGCGGTGCTGCCGCTCTCCGGCGACTTCCAGCTCTACGGGCAGTCGATCCGCAAGGGCGTGGAGCTCGCCTACGAGCAGGTGAAGGCCGATCCCGAGTATCCGCTCCAGATCGAGGTCTCGATCGTGGACTCGGAGGGCGATCCCGAGCGCGCCGCCGAGCTGCTCGCCGCCGAGTACGACGCCGGGGCGGTGGCGGTGATCGGCGGCGTCACCACCACCGAGGCGCTGCAGATGGTCGCGGTCGCCGACAAGTACGACCGCATCCTGGTGTCGCCGTCGGCCTCGAACCCGCAGCTCACCGGCATCTCGAAGAACTTCTACCGCGTCTTCCCCTCCGACTCTCGCGAGGGGACGACGATGGGCAACTTCGCGTCGCGCAAGCTGGGGGTCCAGGACGTGGTGATCCTGACCAAGGAGGATCCCTACGCGAAGGGCATCCAGGAGGTCTTCTCGACCGAGTTCGAGCGCAACGGCGGCAAGGTCACCGAGGTCATCGAGTA
>JBFJMD010000154.1:0-6088 GCA_041634115.1 Thermoanaerobaculia bacterium
CGTCGCCGACGAGCAGGAAGTAGCGGCCGTCGCGCAGGCCGGTCGGCACCTCCAGCTCCAGCGAGCGCCGGAAGGGCTCGCCGCGGTAGGCGACGAGGTCGACGTTGAGCGCCACCCGCTCGCCCGGCCGCACCAGGGTCCTCGCCACGTGGGCGCCGACGAGCCGCGCGGTCCGCGGCTCCGCGAAGCGGTCGACGTCGACGTCGATCGCCTCGACCGTGACCTGCTCCAGCGGGTTCTGCAGCAGGTAGCCGGTCACCGCGAAGAGGTAGACGGCCGCGAGCAGCGGCGCCCCCTCGCCGTCGAAGCTCTGCCGCACCTCGAGCACGCCGCGGGGGCCGAGGTCGAAGCGCGCGTCGATGTCGACGCCGCGGCTGCCCGCCGCCTCCACGTCCGAATCGATCGCCCCGAGCAGCGAGATCGCGACGAGGCTCGGGGTGACGACCGGCAGGTCGGCGATGCGCAGCCGGATGGTGCGCTCCCGGCCGCCCCGGACCACGACCGCCATCGGCACCGTCGAAGCCTCGAGGCCGAGCTGGCCCCGAATGCCGGCGAGCTGGTCGTAGTCGAAGGCGCCGACCACCCGGCCGACGTTGGAGATCTTGAACGAGCTCATCTGGCTCGAGAGCACCGTCACGACCTCGGCCGAGGCCATCGGCAGCCGCATCGGACCGAGCCCCAGGAGGCGATGGCCGAACGCGAGCAGCCGGTCGCCGCTGCGGTCGGTGACCGTGCCGGTGGCCGCCAGCCGCAGGTCGCCGTCGACGAGCACGCCGGCGACGGCGCTCCCCGGCTCGAGGCTCGGGTCGGGCACCCCCTCGCCGGCGCCGGCCGGCGCCACGCTGCCGAGCGCCTCGCCGAGCAGCCCGCGGCTGCCCTCGCCGAAGCCCGCCGCCATCCACTGGACGCCGGTCGTCGCCTCGGCGAACGGCGCCGCGAGCGCCGAGCGCAGGTGGCCGGCGAGGGCCGCCGCGTCGAGCCGCCCGCCGACCAGGTCGGCGGGAGTGAGCGGCGTGCCGCCGCGGGCCGGGGCCGCCGCGAGGACGCCCTCTTCGAGCAGCCGCCGCATCGTCTCGATCGGGGTGATGCCGGCCACCGCCTCGCGCGAGAACGGCCACGCGAAGGCCACCGCCCCCGCCAGCCGGCCGTCGATGTAGACCGGGCTGCCGCTCATGCCGGCGACCACCCCGCTCTCCTCCAGGCCGCGCCCGGTGAGCCGGCCCAGGATGTAGCTGGTGTTCGGCCGCACGTTCCTCCAGACGCCGAGCACCTCGACCTCGAAGCGCTCCGGCGCGGCGCCCGAGAAGACCGAGAGTCCGAAGCCCATCTGGCCCGGGGCGACCTCCGCGAGGGGGAAGATCTCCTCCCCCGCGGCGGGCGCCGCCGCCGCCAGGCCGACCGCGACCGCGGCCACCACCGCCGCCCTGCACAGGAAACTATGCATTCCGTGTCGATCTACGACGCACGTGCTTCAGTCCGATTCATCCACAGAGATTTCCACAGTCGCTGCGGAAAAGCGGCCGTCTTCGGCCGCCCGCCGCACCGCCCCTTCCAACCGCTCGAGCGGGAAGGCGCCCCGGCGGACGATCTCGATCCCTCTCTCTCCCACCCCGACCACGGTCGAGGGCTCGCCGCCGGGCAGGCGACCGCCGTCGACCAGGACGGCGTCGCACCCCTCCAGCAGCCGCAGCATATCGCTCGCGTCCAGGAGCGGGGTCTCCCCGCTGCGATTCGCGCTCGTCGCCGTCACCCCGCGACCCAGGTCGCGGAGCAGCCCGCGCAGCCCGGCGTGCGCCGGCACCCGGAAGCCGATCCGCCCGCTGCCGGCCGCCGCCGGCAGCTCGCGGGCGACCGGCAGCAGCAGGGTGAGCGGCGCCGGCCACAGCCCGGTCAGGCCGAGGCGCTCGGCCGTCTCGGTCTCGCCGCCGAGGCGGCGGATCTGCTCGAGATCGGCGGCCACCACCGGCAGCGGCATCGAGGCGGCGCGCCGCTTCAGGCGGTAGACCGCGGCCACGCCGCGATCGCTTTCGGGATCCACCGCCAGGCCGTAGCTCGACTCGGTGGGGATGCCGAGGATCGCCCCCCGCTCGAGCGCCGCCGCCAGCGGTCCGATCGGGTCGCCCCAGGTCCAGCGCCGCGGAGCCCGGCTCATCGCCTCACCCGCCCCGAGACGGCGATCAGCTCTTCCGCGTGGGAGCGCGACAGGTCGGTGACCTTGCGGCCGGCGAGCATCCGGGCGACCTCCTCGACCCGCCCGCGGGCGTCGAGCCGGCGCACCCCCATCCGGGTGCGCCCGCCGGCGACCCGCTTCTCCACCTTGTGGTGGACGTCGGCGCAGCTCGCCACCTGCGGCAGGTGGGTCACGGCCAGGATCTGCCCCGCCTTCGACAGCCGCTGGAGCTTGCGACCCAGGGCCGCGGCCTCGGCGCCGCCGACGCCGGCGTCCACCTCGTCGAAGACCAGCGCCGGCCGGTCCGCCCCGTCGTCGCGGGCCGCGAGCTGCAGCGCCAGGTAGACGCGCGACAGCTCGCCCCCGGAGGCGACCCGCGCGAGCGGCTCCATCGCCTCGCCCGGGTTGGCCGCGAGCTCGAACGTCACGACGTCGATGCCGGCCGCCGAGTGCTCGATCGGACGCCCGTCCACGACGAGCGGGCTTCCCTCCTGCTCGCGCCGCTCCAGGCGGACCGCGAAGCGCGCCTTGCCCATCGCCAGGTCCTCGAGCTCCGTCCGGATCCGCGACTCCAGGCGGTCGCCCCAGGTCCGCCGCGCCGCCGACAGCTCGAGCGCCGCCTCGCGGTAGGCGGCGAGCGCCGCCTGCATCTTGGCGGCGAGCGCCTCGCGCTCCTCGTCGTCGGCGACCAGGTCGCCCAGCTCCTCGCCGATCGCCTGCCGGTGGGCGAGGACCTCGGCGCCCGAGGCGCCGTACTTGCGAAAGAGCCGCTCGAGCAGCGCCAGGCGCTCCTCCACCGCGTCGAGCCTCGCCGGGTCGGCCTCGAGCGAGTCGGCGCGGTCCCGCAGACCGCGCGCGACCTCCTCGAGCCGGATCCGCAGCTCGTCCAGCTCCGCCACCCAGGCGCCGGCCTCCGGCTCCCACTCGGCGATCCCGGCGAGCAGCTTGCGCGACCGCGCCAGCCGCTCGGTCGCGGCGCCGTCGTCGTCGAAGACCAGCCCCAGCGCTCCGCCCAGCGCCTCGCCGATCGCCTCGCCGTGCCGCAGCAGCAGGCGCTCGCGGCGCAGCTCCTCCTCCTCGCCCGCGCGCGGCCGGGCGGCGTCGATCTCGTCGCTCTGGAAGCGCAGCAGGTCGATGCGCTCGAGCCGCAGCCGCTCCTCGGCCTGGGAGCGCGAGAGCCGCCGCGCCAGCTCGCTGTAGTCCCGGTAGAGGTCCGCGGTGCGGCGCAGCAGCGGCTCCCCGTCTTCCAGCGCGCTGCGGTCGAGCCAGCGCCGCTGCAGCTCCGGTGAGATCAGCTCCAGCTCCTCGCGCTGGGCGTGGATGCGCAGGATCGAGGGGGCGAGCTGGGAGAGCAGGCGCACGGTCGCCGGGCGATCGTTGACGAAGACCCGGTTGCGGCCCGAGCGGCTGATCTCGCGGCGGATCAGCAGCCGATCCTCGTCTTCGTCCTCGAGCCCGGCCTCTTCGAGGACCTCGCGCCAGCTTCCGCCGGTGGGCTCGAAGACGCCGCCGACGGTGAGCACGCCGGCGCCGCGGCGCACGAGATCGCTGCTGGCGCGGGCGCCGGCGAGCAGCGCGAGCGAATCGACCACCAGCGACTTGCCGGCGCCGGTCTCGCCGGTCAGCACGTTCAGGCCGGGCCCGAACTCGACCGACGCCTCGGCGACGACGGCGAGATTGCGGACGTGGAGGTCTCGGATCACCGGGTGGCGGCCGCCGCCGGCCGCGCGTTCCGGGGTCGGCCCGGCCGCGCCGGCGGCTCGGCAGCGCCCGATTCTAGCTTGAGCCGACGCGGCCGGGGCCGGTGTGCCGGCGGCGGCGCTACTGGCAGCGGTCGATGAGCGCCTGGATGTCGTGGACCGTGAAGTGGTGGCGGCCGTCCACCGAGATGAAGCCGCTCTCCTTGAAATCGACGATGACCTGGTTGACGCGCTCGCGCGACGCCCCCACCAGCGAGGCGACGTCGGTCTGGGTGAGGCGCAGGGGGATGCGCACCTTGTCGCTCGACTCGGTCTCGCCGTAGCGCTGGGCGAAGGCCAGGAACTGCCGCGCCACCCTGCCGCGCACGTCGAGGGTGGAGAGCGCCTGCACCTGCTCGTTGGCGAGCCGCAGGCGGCGCGTCAGCAGCCGCACCAGGTTGTAGCTCAGCCGGCTCATCGTCTGCAGGCTGTGCTGGAAGGAGCCGCGGTCCATCGCCAGGCAGACGCACTTCTCCAGCGTCAGCACGTTGGCCGAGCGGCCGGCGCTGTCGACCAGGCCCATCTCGCCGAAGGTGTCGCCGGGACCGAGGAAGGCCAGGATCACCTCCGAGCCGTCCACCTGGTCGACGTAGATCTTCACCGAGCCCTCTTCGAGAAGGTAGACGACGTCGCTGCGCTGGGCGACGGTGACGACGTTGGTGCCGCTCTTGAAGGTCTTGCGGTGCAGCATCCCGTTCAGACGCTTGAGGTCGTCCTCGCCGAGGCCCTCGAAGAGGGTCATCTTTCCGAGCGTGCGATGGTCAGGGACAGCCGGCATGGCGCCAGTTCTCGAACCGGGCGAAAGGAGACGACGGCGAGAATACTACATCAGCCGGCGCGGAGATCTCCTACCACGGCGTCGGCCACCTCGCCCAGCCGCTCGAGCGAGCTCGGATACGCGAGCCGCCGCACCGGAACGGCCGCGGCGAGCCGCGACAGCAGGTCGAGGCGGCCGGCCGCCCGGCCCGCCGCCTCCGCGATCGCCGGCGAGAAGGACCGGGCCAGCAGCTCGACCACCGCCTCGCGCGGCGTCACCTCGGCGATCGAGATCGAGCGCCCGGCCGCGCCCGGCGGCCGCCGCCCGGGCAGGTAGATCCGCGCGATCTCCGCCGGCCCGGCGTGGAACTCGCCGAAGCCACCCGAGCCGCGCGGTCCCGCCGCCGCGACCGGAACCCGCAGCTTCGCGTGCTCGGGATGGACCCTCTCGAGGCCCGCGAGACCCCCCAGGAAGCGCTCGGCCTGGTCGGGCCAGAGGCGCAGCTGCGGGTATCCGGGCCGCGCGAGGAAGACCCGCGCCGAGCCCGACTCCACGGCCACGACGTCGTCGGCAAGCAGCGGCCGGCCGCGCTCCATCAGGGCGGCCGCGAGCGAGGTCTTGCCGCCGCCCCCCGCCGCCGCGAACAGCGCGGCGCGGCCGTCGACGACGACCGCCGAAGCGTGCAGCGCCACGTGCCCGCGGCGCTCCAGCCAGAAAGCCAGGACGGGCCCCAGCAGCCGGATCTCCACGAACGGGGCCAGGGCGGGGAGGCCCGGTCGGTCGAGCCGGCAGTCGATCGCGTCGGCGGTCACCCGGAAGTCGCCGAGGCCGGTGAAGCGCAGCAGGTGGGCCTCGCCGCTCCGCATGAGCTCGGCGACGCTCTCCCCGGCCTCGGTGCGCAGCGGGCTGCGGTAGAGCGCCTCCCCGGCCGCCGCGGCCTCGCCCCCGGGCGGCCCCGGTCGGCAGCGAAACGTCAGGTCCGCCGGAGCCCGCCCGGGCGGCGCCAGCCGGCTGGCGAAGGGAAAGTCGCTCGCGAGCGTGTAGCCGAAGACCCGGTAGCGCCGAAGCTCCGCCCCCCTCGACATCGCGGCCCCGCCTCAGGCCGGCTCGAGCAGACCGTGCGCCGCGAGCCGCTCCGCGAACTCCGCGAGGTCGCGCGCCAGCTCGTCGGGCTCGACCGCGTAGCGGCCGGCCAGCCAGGCGCCCGCCGCCGCCGGATCGCCCCAGGCCGCGAGCGTGCGCCACATGTCGGCGGCCGCCCCCTCCAGCGAGTAGATCCGTCCCCGCGCCCAGAGCCAGAGGCGGCCGTCGAACTCTCCGCTAGCGACTCCCTCCGGCGCCCGCCAGGCGGGCCGCGCGGGATCGATCGGCGGCGGCCCGAGGGCCGACCGGTGGGCGAGGCAGCGCCCCGGCGAGAGGAAG
>JBFJMD010000155.1:0-6081 GCA_041634115.1 Thermoanaerobaculia bacterium
CACCACTCCAAGGTCGTCTGGCCCGGCTTCTCCAACGCCCCGCCCCCCCGCCACGTCGCCAAGGTCGGCCGCAACAAGCCCTGCCCCTGCGGCAGCGGCAAGAAGTACAAGGACTGCCACGAGCGGGAAGGCACGGCGTTCCTGCAGAAGCTCGCCCGCCAGGAGGACAAGAAGCGCCTCCGCGAGCTGCGCAAGGAGCTGAAGAAGCAGGGCGTCCCCTGGTACCGGCGCCTCTTTTTGAGCCGTTAGATCAAGCGAGCCAGATGAGAAGACCGCTGCGGCGCCGCGCCGCGCCCCCGGGCACCGCTTCGCTCAGGATCCGGCTCGCCCTGCCGTCCCTCGCCGCGGCCCTGCTCGTGGCCCCGCTCGCGGGCTGCGGCGGCGCGCCCGAGACCGGGGGTGTCCTGATGATCTCGATCGACACCCTGCGGCCCGACTTCCTCGGCTGCTACGACCCCGCGCGCTCGACCCCCAACATCGACGCCCTCGCCGCCGAGGGGGCGCTCTTCACCGACGCCCTGGCGCAGGGCCCGTCCACGGCGATCTCGCACAAGTCGATCTTCTCCTCGCTCTACCGGGCCGTGCACCGCACCGGCATCCGCCGCGTGCCGCGGCAAGAGCCGGTCTCGCCGCTCGAGGTGATGCAGCGGGCGGGGTTCAAGACCGCGGCCTTCGTGGGCGGCGGCCAGCTCCACCCGCGGTACGGATTCGCCAAGGGCTTCGACGAGTACAACGTGTCGGAGGCGGGCGACCCGCGGCCGCTCGAGACGCTGAGGGAGCAGGCCCGCGGCTGGCTGGAAGCGCACGGCGACGAGCCCTTCTTCCTGTTCCTGCACACCTACCAGGTCCACGCCCCCTACGATCCTCCTCAGCCCTACCGGCAGCGCTTCGCCGGCTGGTACGAGGGGGACCTGGACCTCTCCATCAAGGGCTGGCGCCAGATCTACGGCGTGACCGACGTGGGGCCCGAGGTGGCGCGGCTGGTCCGCGACCTCTACTCGGCGCAGATCGCCTACGTGGACGACTTCATGGGCTGGCTCGCCGAGGACCTGCGCGAGCTCGGCCTCGATGACGAGACGGCGATCGTCTTCCTGTCCGACCACGGCCAGAGCCTCGGCGAGGGGGGCGTCTGGGGCCACAACCGGCTCTACGAGGCCCAGCTGCGGATCCCGCTCATCCTGAAGGTCCCGGGGCTGGCGCCGGCCCGAATCGAGGCGCCGGTGGAGGCGATCGACGTGATGCCGACGCTCTTCGCCGTGCTCGGCCTCGAGCCCCCGTACCGGTTCCAGGGCGACAACCTCCTGCCCCGGCTGCGCGGCGAGGCGCCCTGGCCCGAGAGGCGGCTGCGCATCGCGGAGAGCGGCCACTACGCCTCCGTCCGCGACGGCGAGTGGAAGATCGTCTTCGACGCCCGCGAGCGCGAGGTCGGGCGGCTGGTGCGCCTGCACGGGCTCGAGGAGCAGCGCCGCAAGATCGCGGGCAGCGAGAAGGTGGCGGAGCTGCGCCGCCACTACCAGAAGATGCTGTCGGAGTCGGCGGAGCTGCGCCGCAGCTTTCGGGGCCACGTCAACCCCACCCGCGACGCCGGGGTCCGCGAGCAGCTCGAGGCCCTGGGCTACATCCAGTAGCGCGGGCCTCGGCGCCTTCGGGTGCGGAACCCGGCAGCGAACTTGCACGTAATTATGGAACGGAGGGACTCGGTGGAGCGGCCGGCGGCGAGAGCGTCACATGTTCGAAAAGAGCCATACCTGGGGGCGTTTCCAGCCCGACGGGGCCCGCAAGCTCAACGTCCACCTCGGGCACGTGCCGTACCTGGAGCCCGACCCGCCGGAGGACCGGCGGCGCTGGGGCCTCGCCGTCGCCGTCGCCGTTCTCGCCCACGTCGTCCTCTTCGCCGTCCACATGCCCGAGGGCCGCGCCCGGCCGGTGGGGGTCTCGCAGCGGCCTGACGCCTACGTGGTGCGGCCGGTGCGGTTCAAGCCGCCGCCGCCCGCCTCGCAGCAGCTCCCCAAGCCGAAGGAGAAGCGGCGGATCATCCCGATCCCCGACCCCACCCCGGACGAGCCGGAGCCGATCCGGGAGGCCGAGGTGGAGGTCCCGGAAGCGATCGACTTCGCCGCCGTGGGCGACGTCCACGGCATCCCCGAGGCGCCGCCCTGGCCGGGGATCGGCCGCCCGGCGGCGCGCCGGATCGACGGCAGCATCCTGCCGCCGGAGAAGATCTACTACCCGTCGCCCCGCTACACCGAGGACGGGCGGCGGGAGCGGGTCCAGGGGGTGGTGATCCTGGAGGCGGTGATCGACGCCGAGGGGGACGTCTACGACGTCCGCGTGCTCAAGGGCCTGCCGCTCGGCCTGACCGAGAGCGCCGTCGAGACCGCCAAGCAGTGGAAGTTCCGGCCCGCCACCCAGAACGGCCGGCCGGTGCCGGTGTTCCTCAATCTGACGATCCGGTTCTCGCTCCAGTAGCGCCGATCGGCCGGCACGAATCGGTGGCGCCCGGACCCGTGCCGGGCGGATCCGATCAGAGGGGGCGCGACCCCAACACCTCCAGCTCGCAGATCACCCAGGCGAGCTCCCGGTCGAGCCGCTCCTGGACGATCCGCAGGTGGCGCGTCGTGGTCGCCGGCAACGGGATCTCCACCCGCATGTCGAGCGGCTCGACGAAGGCGGCAAGCGGCGGGTGGAACCGGCGCTCGCCGGCGATCGGCCGCCAGGACCGGCCGTCGCCCGAGACCTCGACCCGGTAACCGCGGGGATAGCCCAGCGGGCTCTCGCCCGTCCGCAGCACGATCCCGCCGACCCGGCGCCGCTCGCCGAGGTCCACCTGGAAGCGCGCCCGGGGCCGCATCGGCGCCGCCCAGCAGCTCGCGGGGTCTCCGTCCACGGCGGCCGCGGCGCCCTCCGGCGGTACCGCCCGCACGCTCCAACCCGCGCGGTCGAGGGCCGGGCCCGGCGGCGCGGTCGGCTCGGGTGGGCCGAGCACGGCCGGGTCCGCGGCGCCCCGCAACTCGTAGACCCGGACGCCGTCGAAGTCGCCGAGCGGCCGGAGCCCGTCGACGGCGCGCTCGAGCCTGCGGATCCTGCGCAGGACCTGCTTCCTCCTGGCGGGCGGGTAGCTCCCGGTCTCGACCAGGACGAGGTCGACGCCCAGCTCCCTGAGGTCCGTGACCAGCGCCGGCGACGGGAACTCGGCGCTGCGCTCGGCCAGCTCCACGTAGAGGTACGGGGCGTAGCCGCTGAAGCCGTTGACCATCCGCTTCCAGTGGTAGGCGGAGTAGAGCACCCGCGGATACTCGAGTGGGATGCGGGCCGGAAAGAAGACGATCGCCGGGTCGTCTTCCCGCTCGGCGAGCCAGCGGTAGACCGCCGGCACCTCCTCGCCCACCGGCACCGGCGTCAGCGGCAGCGGGATCGAAAGGGACTCGAGGACGACGAGCGCCGGCAGGGCGACGGCCGCGAGCGCCCGGCTCCGGTCCCGGCCCCGGTTCCGCAGCCGTTCGAGCACCCTCGCCATCCCCGCTGCCGCCAGCATCGCCAGCGCGAAGAGAAAGACGACGGCGATCCGGTAGGGGGCGCGGAGGTTGCCGAAGCCGGGGACGAAGTCGCGCAGCAGGCCGTAGGGCTGCGTCCCCAGCGAGAAGACGAACGCCGCGGCGAGCAGTGCCGGATAGGTCGCCCCGCCGGGGCCGCTGAAGCGGGGAAGGAGGCTGCGGCAGCCCGGCCACCGGCGCCCGGCGAGCCAGCGGCCGAGGACCAGCGCCCCGAGGACCAGGAGCGCCCTGCCGATGCCGGTCGCGCGGAAGGGGACGCCGGCGATCTCGGCCCGCCAGCCGCCGCCGAGGTCGATCGCCAGGACGCCGATCGAGAGCGCCAGGATCGAGAGCTCGAGGGCCCACACCGCCCGCTGCCCGCGGCCACCGCCGCGAGCCCGCCTCCAACGCATCCCGCCGGCGAGGCCGACGGCGGCCAGCAGGATCGCCACGAGGCCGGGAAAGAGCCGCGCCCCCGGCGCCCCCGGCTGGATCCCGGACTCGAGCAGCCGGCCGTAGATCCAGTTGCCCGGCGTCGTCGCCAGGTAGCTGCCGAGGCCGGTGGGCGGGCCGACGGGCCGGGTGAACCCGGACGCCTCCGCCACCGCGGCGTACTGCCGGTAGACCGGTCCGACCACGACGAGGATCAGGGCCGCGACCAGCGCCGCCTGCGCCCAGAACCGGGGCTCGGCGATCCGCCGGCCGCGGACGGCGTGAAACGCCAGGTAGAGCCCCCCGAAGAGAGCCAGGTAGACGGCGTAGTACCCGTTGCCCAGCGCCTGCACCGCGAAGACCGCCCCGAATCCGACCAGGTCCCGGGTCGCTCCCGACTCGGCGAAGCGGTGGAGGAACAGGAACGCGAGCGGGATCCCCGCCGCGAACAGGGTCTGCACCTGCGGCAGGTGGGTGAGCATGAAGGGGCAGAAGGCGAAGATCGCGCCGGCGGTGAAGCTTGCCGCCCGGTCGCGGGTCAGGCGCATCGCCAGGAGATAGGCGCCGAGGGCGCTGGCCCAGATCGACGCCAGCAGCACGAGGTTGAAGACCAGGATCGGGTTGCGGCCGGCGAGCCAGGCGGGGGTCGCGAAGATCGCCTGCGGCAGCATCAGCTCGGAGTAGGTGAGCGTCCCCTCGAGCGGGTAGAAGATGTTGGTGTCGAAGAACCCGGCGAAGTCGAGCCGGCCGATGGCGCGCCCCTCCCAGGCCAGGATCCAGGCGTTGAGCATCGAATCGCCGAAGCCGGGCACGGCCGAGGCGATCCGGCTCGGGATCGGCCAGGTGACGGCGAGCGTCAGGGCGAGAAAGAGCCCCGCGATCGCGAGCCCGCGACCGCGTTCCTTCGCGAGGGCGCTCATCGGCGGAACGGCGCGGCCTGCCCGCTCAGATCTTCAGGTCCGGCGCCCAGGGCAGCAGCAGGTGGGCGAGGGGGTAGAGCTCGAGCCCGAACGGCAGGTAGCCGAGGTAGCCGGGAAGCGGCATCTCGAAGACGTAGAGGAACTCGAAGGGCGCCACCTGGTAGACCCACTTCGGGCTCGCGTGGAAGTTCCACAGCTCCCAGAAGAAGCCGCAGACGAGGGCGCCCAAGGCGAGCGCCACGACCGGGCGCCAGTCGCCGCCGCCGGCGCGGGCGAGGAGCGACGGCCGGCCGAGGGCGAAGGAGATCGGCTCGAGCAGGAAGATGAGCGAGATCCAGGTCAGCGGGAAGAAGATCCGCGGCCAGGCGAGGGTGAGCGCCAACATCGCGGCGCCGGCGAAGAAGAGCGCGGCCCGCGCCGCCCGCCCGGTCGCGAGCCGCGGGCCGGAGGCGAAGCGCCGGTCGCACCACGCGAAGGTGCGAAGCAGCTCCGCGGTGACGAAGACCGCCGGGATGACGGTCGAGAAGTCGAGCGAGGCGAACACCGCGTACTCCAGGTCCCCGACCTCGTCGCGCCCGACGTAGAGCCAGTTGCCGAGCCGCCGGTTGATCAGCTCGAAGAGCCACCAGGCGGGGATCGAGGCGACGAACAGCGCGACGAAATCGCGCTTCGAGCGCGCCCACAGCGAGGTGCCGCTCCTCTTCGCGACGAGCGCGTCCACCGTCAGGATGTAGCCCAGCCAGAGGGGGAAGAAGACGTAGTGGCTGGAGTCGCCCGGGTGGAGCCAGGTGAGCGGCCACGAGACGGCCACCAGCGCGAGCCCGACGCCGCCGCGCGCTGGGAAGGGTCTCGTCACTTCGTCCGCTGCTGCGCCTTCTCGATCTTCGCCCAGGTGTCGCGCAGGGAGACCGTGCGGTTGAAGACCGGCCGCTTCGGGGTCGAGTCCCGGGAGTCCACGCAGAAGTAGCCGCGGCGCTCGAACTGCCATTGGCCGCCGGGCGACCCGCCGGCGGCCGCCGCCGCGAGCGCCGGCTCGACGCGGGCGTTGGCGAGCACCTCGATCGACGCCGGGTTCAAGTTGTCCTTCCAGTTCCGCCCCTCTTCGACCTCCCCCGGGTCGGGCCTGGCGAACAGATGGTCGTAGAGGCGGACCTCGGCCTCGACCGCGTGCGCCGCGGAGACCCAGTGGATCGTGC
>JBFJMD010000156.1:0-6067 GCA_041634115.1 Thermoanaerobaculia bacterium
GTCGGCGACATGGGTGAAGATGTCGGCCTGCGGAAACATCCGGCACAGCGCCTCGACGACCTTCTCGCCGCCGCGCATCCCGACGAGCCAGTAGTGCACGATCGCCACCCGGCGGTCCGACTCTTCGTGTCCGCACATCGTCCGCACGCCCGACATCACCGAGGAGGACCTGCTGCCGATCTGGGTCGGGACCGAGGCCAACATCACCTTCCGGGGCGGCAGCCCGCGGGTCGAATCCGAGGTGGAGGGGCCGTTCGACGAGGACGAGGACTCCGGCGCCGCGCGCATTCGCGAGATGATCCGGCGCCGCCTGCAGAACCTGCCGCGCGGCCTGAGGGACGCCACGGAGGGCGAGGAGGAGGAGCAGGCGCCGGGGGTCGAGCTGGTGCCCGCCGCGCCGCCGCGGGACCTGTTCCAGCAGCCGGCGCCGCCGCCCCCGGACGACGACGGCGAAGAGGAGCCGGAGCCGCGCTCGCTGATCATCCTGCCGCCGGAGAGCGAGCCCTTCCTGCTCGAGGAGCCGCTCGCCGAGGACGAGGGCGGGGCGCCGGCCCCGGCGGCGGCGCTCGGCGAGCCGGCGGAGCTGGCGGTGGTGGCGGCCGTGGGGGCGCTGCCGGCGGCGCCGACGATGCGCGGGGTGGAGCTGTCGCTGCTGGCCGAGGCGGACGCGGTCGAGATCGGCGCCGTCTTCGAGGTCCGCCTGGTGGCCGAGGCCGGCAAGCCGGTCTCGCACCTGCCGATCACGCTGTCGTGGGACCCGGCGCGCCTGGAGCTCGCCGAGGTCCGCTCCGGCGGCTTCCTCGGCTCCGCCTCGCAGGCGCAGGTGCTGACCGACGCCTCCCGGCCCGGGCGGCTGGTGGTGGGCGCCAGCCGGCTCGGCGAAGCGCCCGGGGTCGCCGGCGGCGGCGTGGTGGCGGAGATCTCCTTCCGGGCCGTGGCGACGGGCGAGGCCGTGGTGCGCTTCGAGCGCGCCAAGGCGCTCTCCGCCGGGCTCGAGCCGGTGGGGCCGGTGATCACCCGGCCGCTGCGGCTCGCGGTCGTGCGTCCCGGCGAGCTGCCGCCGGAGGCTCAGCCGGCCCGCGAAGGCGGGGACGGGAACGGGGATGATCCGTCGCGGTAGCTCTCGGCGCCTCGCGGCCGGGTTCACGATGGCCGAGCTGGTGACGGTCTGCGCGATCCTGGCCATCCTCGCCGGGGTGGCGCTGCCGGTCGCCAAGTTCACCAGCAAGCGGACCAAGGAGGCGGCGCTCGGCCACGCGCTGCGGGAGATGCGCAACGCGATCGACGAGTTCAAGCGCTTCAGCGACGCCGGCCTGATCCCGATCGACCTCGGCACCGAAGGCTATCCCTCCGAGCTCGAGATCCTCGTCGAGGGGGTGGAGATCGTCGGCCAGGTGTCCAAGCGGGTCCGGTTCCTGCGCCGGCTTCCGATCGACCCGATGACCGGGGAGGCCGAATGGGGACTGCGCAGCTTCCAGGACGAGCCCGACGCCGACAGTTGGGGGGGCGAGAACGTCTACGACGTCTATTCCCTGAGCGAGGGGGTCGGCATGAACGGCGTGCCGTACGCGCAATGGTGAGGCGGCGACGGGGAAGCGCGCGGGCGCGGGGGTTCACCCTGCTCGAGCTCATCATCGTGGTGGCGATCATCGGCATTCTCGCGGGGATCGCGATGCCGCGCCTGAAGGACGTGCCCCGGCGCGCGTCGGAGGCCGCGCTCAAGACCGACCTCCACACCTTCCGCGACGTGATCGACCAGTACCACGCCGACAAGGGGCACTACCCGCCGAGCCTCGACGCGCTGGTGGAGGACGGCTACCTGCGGGCGATCCCGCGCGACCCGATCACCCGACGCATCGACACCTGGGTGGTGGAGCTGGAGGAGATCGATCCCGACGCGGCGCCGGCCGAGACCGACCTGCCGGAAGAGGGCCAGCCGGGGATCATCGACGTCCGCTCGGGCTCCGAGAAGATGTCCCTCGACGGCACCCCCTACAGCGAGTGGTGATGCCCGGATCGCCGGCGCGCCGCAGCCGCAGGCCGCCGTGGGCGGCGGGTTACACCCTGGTCGGGCTCCTGGTGCTTCTCATCGTGGCCCAGGTCCTGGTGGCGGTGGCGCTGCCCTCGTGGACGCAATCGGTGCGGCGCGAGAAGGAGGAGGAGCTGATCTTCCGCGGTCTCCAGTACGCGGAGGCGATCCGCGTCTTCCAGAGGAACTTCGGCCGCTTTCCGATCTCGCTGGACGAGCTGATCGAGAACAACCCGCGCTCCATCCGCAGGCTCTGGAAGGACCCGATGACCGAGGCCGGCGACTGGGGCCTGATCTTCGCCCAGGGCGTGCCCGGCCAGGGAGGGCGGGCCGACGGGCGCGAGCTGGAGGAAGACGGGGATGAAGACGAGCTCGACGTCGAGGGGCGTGACGTCGGCGGCGGCTCGGGCCTGCGGCCGCTCACCCGCCGCGACCGAGAGCGCCAGCAGCGGGCCGCGACCGGGAGCGGCCGCGGGGTCCAGGAGGTGCGGGGGCCGATCGTCGGCGTCTTCAGCAAGAGCGAAGAGAACGCGATCAAGCGCTTCGAGGGCGGCAGCACCCACAAGAGCTGGAAGTTCACGGTCTCGCTGCTGCCGGTCGAGCCGCTCTTGACCGGCGAGAACGTGCCGAGCCTCAACAGCCGCTGGGTCGGCCGCCCCTTCCCCGAGGGGATCGAGCCGCTCGAGGGCGAGGAACCCGAGGAGCTCGCCCCCGGCGGGCGCCGGCCCGGTCAGACCGTCCGCGAGCCGACGAAGCCGGACCGCGAGGAGCGCCGCCGGCTGCGCCGGGAGCGCCGCGAGCGCCGGCGGCGCCCCGACGGCTAGCCTGCGCTTCTCACCGATCGCCTGCCCCGACGGCGAGCGCACATGAGCGGAGACCGGGTATCGATCAAGGTGAGACGCCTGCCCCACGGGCGCTCGCTGCCGCTGCCGGCGCCGGCCTCGCCCGGCAGCGCCGGCCTCGACCTGCTGGCGGCGATCGCCGAGCCGGTGACCCTGCCGCCGGGCGCGCGGCTGGAGGTGCCGACCGGGCTGGCGCTCGAGCTCCCCCCGGGTTGGGAGGGGCAGGTGCGCCCGCGCAGCGGCCTCGCCGCCCGCCACGGCGTCACGCTCGCCAACTCGCCGGGGACGATCGACAGCGACTATCGCGGCGAGGTGCGCGTGCTGCTGGTCAACCTGGGCGCCGAGAGCGTGGTCTTCGAGCGCGGCGACCGCGTCGCGCAGCTGGTGGTGGCGCCGGTGGCGCGGGTGGAGCTGGTGGAGACCGATCGCTTGAGCGAGACGGAGCGCGGCGACGGCGGCTTCGGCTCGAGCGGCCGCTAGCGCGAAGCTAGCCGGGAATGAGCCCGGCGAACACCACGAAGCCGTGGCCCTTCTTGAGCCTGGGAAACCGCTTGAAGCGGAGGGTGAAGACCACGACGTCGTCGACCAGCAGGACGGTGTCGAGGGTCGTGCATCCGGCGAAGTGGCTGTCTCTCACCCGGCCGCGAATGGTGCCCCGGACCCCGGTGCCGCCGACCTCGAGCGTCTGGATCTGGACGACGATCCTCCCCTTCAGCGACTCGGTCAGCGAGCTGCCGTACTCGACGCAGGCCTCCAGGGGACCGATGAGCGTCGCCGGGATCGGCACCTTGAGGATCAGCTCTTTCGGGTGCTTGCCGGAGCGATCGGCGAGGTAGAGGGTCTGCGCCGCCGGCAGCACGTCCGAGGCGATCGCCGCCGGCAGCAGCCAGAGGGCGAGGGCGAGAGCGGCGAATCGTTGCGTGCTCGGGCGGGTCAAGTCGAGGCGACCTCTCAATCGGGGAACGGGTCCGGCCGGTCGCAGGCGCAGCCGCAGCCGACGCGGCAGGTCTTGGCCCGGCTGATGCAGCTGTCCCCGCAGGCCTTGCCCACCACGCAGTACCTGCAGCAGGCGCGGGCCCCGCAGGGGCCGAAGACGCTGGCGAGGACCTGGGCGGGCCGCGGCCACCAGAACTCCGGCGGGCGCCGGTCGACCCGGAACCGGCGGACCTTTCCCGGGGTCGGGCCCGGTCCGAGCCTCGACGCCGCCTCGGGAGCCGAGTCCCACTCGAAGGGCCCCGGCCCGGCCGGTCTCGCCTCGGCGCTCGAGACCGGCGGCTCGGAACAGAGGGCGATCGCCACGCTCTCGGAGGGTACGGCGAAGGGGTCCGCCCACACCGCCCCGGTCGCGGCCGAGCCCGCGCCGGAGGCGGGTGCCGCGAGCAACACCAGCGCTCCGAGCGCGAAAAGGACGTGGCTGTCGGTGGCCACCGTGGAATTCCCCCTGGAAGGTGAATGCATCGTAGCCGAGCGCGCCGGACCTGACAACCTCCGGGCGGAGGGGCCGGGCCCCGACGCGCGCGGGTGGGTCGAGGCCCTTTCGCGCCGGCTGGGAGTGGCCCGCGCTCAGAACTGGACGAGGCCCGAGAGCGAGAGGGTGTAGCGGTCGCCGTCCACGTAGTCGAAGGCGGCGTCGACCTGGAAGCGGGAGCCGACCACGATGCCGAAGCCGCCGGTCCAGTGGATCTCGTCGTCGCCGGGCGGGAAGAGGCGCTCGAGCGCCGCCGCGGCCGTCGCGTCGGAGACCAGGCCGAACAGCTCGGTGAAGCGGCCGAGGGGGAACGGGTCGCCCTCGTTGGTCTCGGCGACCGAGCATCGGAAGCTCGCGCCGGCCACGGCCGGGCGGACCGGGCAGTCGGCCGAGGGCTCGAAGCGGACCTTGTGCTCGGGCTCGCGCCAGACCCCCAGGCGGATCGCGGGGGTGAAGCGCGTGCGCCAGAACGAGAACTCGAGGCCGGCGCGGAGCTCGTCGGCGTCGTCGACCTCGAAGCGGCCGAGGCGGGCGAGCTCGAGCGCCGGGCCGCTGCGCCGGGCCAGCGAGGCCGGCACCGACGCCAGGCTGGCGAGCTGCGAGTAGCGGATCCGGTCCCATTCGAATGCCACGACGAGGCGTCGGGTCGCCCGCACCGATCCGCCGAGCGCGAACACGTCCGGGACCCGGAAATCCTCCGTGGGAAGGGCGACGACCCTCTCGGTGCGCGAGATCGTGGTCGTGTCGAGCGCCTCGAGGTCGAAGGCGGGTCCCTGGCGAAAGGCGAGACCGAAGCTCCAGCGGTCGGTGGGCCGGACGAGGAGGCCCGCGTTGAGCGTCAAGTCCGTGTCGTCCCCCCGCACCAGATTGTCGAAGCGCAGGGGGCGCACGACCGGGGGGAAGGGCTCGCGGACCGTCCGCTCGACGAAATCGCTGGTTCGCCGCGCCTCGATCGAGGCCCGGTTGTGGACCAGCGTCAGGCCCAGGGAGAGTCGCTTGCCAACGCGCCGCGCGGCGGCGACCCCGACGCTGGCCAGATCGACACGGGCCCGCGTCCGCGTCGATCCCGAGAGGGTCGTGCTGATGGTCAGGACGGAGGTGGTGACCTCGGGCAGCGCCACGCCGTCGCCCGCCTCGAGATCGACGAGCTGGTGATGGTAGAGGGCCAGGGTCCAGCCCCCGACCGGGTAGACGAGGGAGGCGAAAGAGGCGGTCGTGCCGCTGGCGTCCGGCGCTCCCAGCGGCGTGGCCTCGGCGAGGCCCTCCAGGGAGACGGTCGCGGAGATCGGCTCGCCCCCCGGCGAGAACTCGGTGAAGACCACGCCGTTGACGATCGGCTCGGCCGCGACCAGGGGCAGCCGGAAGCGGGCCGAGCGCCCCTCGAAGGAGACCTCGGGTCTCGCGAGCACCGTCAGCCCGGCGGGATTCGCGTAGGCGGCGGTGGCGTCGTCCGCCAGCCCGGCGAATGCGCCGCCCATGCCCAGGCTTCTCGCCCCCGGGTTCGACAGGTTGAGCTGGAAGCTGGCGACGCTGAAGCCGGCGGCGAGCTGGGCGCCCACGGGCGCCGCCGCCAGCAGCCAGGCGGCGATCCCCACGACGACCGCCCCGCTCGCGTGGGAGGAGATCCGCCCGGTCGCTCTCATTCGGCGCTCCCGGGCCGGGGCGCGAGGCAGACCGCCAGCGGTGGGTTCGCCTCGCCGGCGGAGAGGGCGTCGAGGCTGAGCTGAA
>JBFJMD010000157.1:0-6015 GCA_041634115.1 Thermoanaerobaculia bacterium
GCGCGTCGTCGAGCTCGACCCGCTGGCGCGCGAGATCGTCTGGGAGTACCGGGCCGACCCGCCGGAGGCGTTCTACACGCCGTCGCGGGGCTCGGCCCAGCGCCTGCCCAACGGCAATACCCTGATCACCGAGAGCGACGAGGGCCGGGTCTTCGAGGTCGCCCCGGAAGGCGACGTCGTCTGGGAGTTCTTCCACCCGGAGCTTCGCCGCCGCGGCCTGCTGCGCCGCCTCGAGCGCCCCACCATCTACAGGATGACGCGCCTCGGCCCCGACTTCCGGATGGTCGCCGGCTGATCGCCGTCGCGGTCCCGCCCGCTCCCGGATCAGGCGCCGGGAAGATCCGGAAGCGGCGCCGCGCCGGCCGATTCTCCCTCGCGGCCGGCCGCCGATTCCGTCGCCGTCTGGGCGGCCGGCTGCGCCACCCCCTCGACCGATCCCGTCGTCAGCGGTCCGGCCTCGCCGGCGCTGATCGCCGGTCCGGTCTCGGCCTCGGTGGCGCTCGGCCTCGCGGCGCTCGGTGCCCTCTCCGTCGAGATCACCGAAACCTCGCCCCTCGCCGGGGTCTTTGCTCCCTCGTCGATCTCAATGATGATTCGCATCTCTATGGCCCTCTAGACGTTGAGAATCGCGTACCGGCCCTCGAAGTCGAGATTCTGGTTGGTCAGGTTGGTGACTGTGATCCAGTAGGTGCAGCGATCCGCGCTGGCTCGCTCGACGGCGACGTCCCAGTCGACCTGGGGACCTCCCGGTCGCTGTGAGGTCGGAACCATGTACCAGACCACGTGCCAGCTCGCCGGCCAGTTGAAGGTGAACCAGCGCGCCGACCCGTTGGGTCCGAGGCTTCCCGTCCATTGCACTCCCGTCGTCATGTTCTCCTCCTTGCCTCCCCAGCCTCAGAAAAAGGAGAGGATGCAGTACCGGCCCTCGAAATTGACCGGGTCGGGGGTCAGATTGGATACGGTGATCCAGTAGGTCAGATACTCGGCATCGGCCCGCTCGACCTGCACGTTCCAGGTGAGCTGCGGACCTCCGGTCCTGGGGCTCGTCGGCATCACCGTCCACAGGACGTGCCAGGTGGCCGGCCAGCGGAACGTGAACCATCTCGCGCTGGCGTTGCCGGCCAGGGAGCCCGTCCACTGCGTGCCGCAGATCGGCTGCTCCAGCCAGCCGTCGACCGGAATCTCCCAGACTCCCCGGTTGCGGGTGCCCGCTCGGAGCACGCGCGCGTGGTGCTGGTAGACGAGGTCGCCGACGAGCACGTTGGGCAGGCCGAGCGAGAACGCGGCCCAGCTCGCCCCTCCGTCGAAGGACTGATACACGCCGACGTCGGCCGCGACCCACACCCGGTTGGGGTTGGACGGGTGGACCTCGACGGCGTTGATCGGCAGGTTCGGCAGGCCCGCCGTCCGGTCGGTCCAGGTGGTGCCGCCGTCGTCCGAGCGATAGACGCGGCCGCCGCCGATCGTCGTGTAGGTGGCCCAGATGCGGCTGGGGTTGGACGGATCCACGTACAGATCGCTCACCCAGACGTTTCCCGCCCGCGGCCGGGTCAGCTCGCTCGGCGCGCTCCACGCCGCGCCGGTCCAGGAGATCCTGAAGATCCTCCCGTTGGTCGTGCCCACCAGCAGGAGGTTGGGCGTCGGCATGTGCATGGCGCTGGCGACGGGCCTCCCGGGCAGCGGGATCTCCCGCAGAGTGTTGCCGTTGTCGCGGGAGATGAAGACGCTCTCGCCCGCCTGGGCCACGGTGTTGCCGCGGCCCTCGAGCGGAGGATAGAAGAGCTGGCGATAGATGCTGGGGTCCCGATTCCCGGTCGGGATCCAGGTCCAGGTCGCGCCCCGGTCGTTGGACCTTTCGAAGCCCATCCTGAAGAACGAATGGAAGATGGTGTCGGGAGTGATGTTGTTGACGGCGCAGTCGCCTCCGTCACCGTCGGCGATGTGGTCCCAGACCGTGCTCCCGCGATAGCGGTTGGTGCCGTTGTCCTGGGTGCCACCCATCAGCCACCTGGACGAGCCCGGATCCTGGGCGATGTACTCCATCTCGGTGATCGCGAGCCCGGCGTTCAAGGACTCCCAGTTGATGCCCCGGTTCGGCGAACGGTAGAGGCCGCCGTCGTTGCCGACGTAGACGGTGCTCGCGTTGGTGGGATGGAAGGTGATCGCATGCTGGTCGGGATGGATGCTGTCGCCCCCGGCGGGCTTCGCCGACAGATTGATCCAGCTCCAGGTACTCCCCGACAGGTCGCCCCGGTGCGCGTTGATCGCGCCCAGATAGACCTGATTGACCCGGTCGGGGGCCGCGGCGAGGAACCAGTCGTACCAGGCCTGGCCGACAGCGAGGTCCGACGGGGTCGAGATCCGCTGCCATGTGCCTGCGGCGTTGCGGCGGTAGAGGAAGGCGGTGCCTCCAGACGCTCCAAAGGCGTAGGCGACCGCCGGATTCGAGCGCACGTGGTCCACTGCCAGGCGGTTCCAGGCGGCGGGGCCTCCCGGCAGGTTGACCCGCGCCCAGTTCTGGCCGCCGTTGCCCGACCGGTACAGCCCGTCCGAGCAGGCGGCCAGCACCTCGGCGGACCCACCCCCCGCGGGGTGCATCGAGAGCGCCCAGGTCCGCGCGAATCGGCGCTGGTTCCAGGTGGTGCCGCCGTTACCGGATTCGAAGAGCCCGTTGGTGGTGGCGGCCAGGAGGTGGTTGCCGTTCGCCGGGTCGACCACGAGATCGTGGAACCCGGAGCCGACGAAGGGCGCCGAGGCATGGACGACCCAAGTGGCGCCGCCGTTGGTCGAGCGCAGGATCCCCACGCCGAAACCGGCGTAGAAGTCGCCTTCTCCGGTGCCCACGTAGACCACGTTCGGCGACGTCGGATCGAAGGCGATCGCGCCTGTGGTCAACGTCGGCATGCGATCGGTGCGTGGTGCCCAGCTCGCGCCGCCGTTGCGGCTCTCCCAGACGCCACCGGCGGCGGAGCCGCAGAGGATGTGATTGGCGTTGCTGGGATCTACCGCAACCGACGAGACCCGCCCCGAGACCGGAGTCCGGCCGGCGCCGTAGGTCTGACCGTCGGGGATGAGTCTCGGTCCGACCAGGCGCCAGCTCGGCGCCGCGGGCGCCTGTGGCCCCAGAGGCTCGGCGCCGGGGGCCGCTGCCGCCGGTGTCTCGGTCGCGGCGGCCTCCAGCGACTCGGCCCCCGCCATGTAGAGCGCGGCCATGTCCGCCGCCGCGAACGTCCCGATCCCGCGGCGCTTCGCCCGGGACCGGGTTTTGGTCTTCTTTTTCTTCTTTGCCTTGGCGGCGGCCTTTTCCTTCTCCATCGCGGCGACGAGCTTGTCGACGTCGACGATCGGCTGGCCCATATCGAAGCCCCGCTGCGCCCCGAACAGCTCCAGCCGTTGGAGGACCTTGCCGCCCGGCACCTCGGGTGCCTTTGCGCGGACGCCCCGTTCTCGCCGGGTTTCGCTGTCAATCGAGCTCTTCATCGGACGTTCCTCCCTCTGCCTCTTGTCCGTCCCGTTCCCGAGGCGTGACCTCGGCGTCGCTCTCTTCCGCCGGTTCCCGGGGCCGGCGGGCGTCTCGAAACTGCTTCAGCCGCTCGGCCGGCTTGTCGATCGGCGGACCTTCGAACTCCTCGGGTCGCTTGGTCATCGGACTCTCCTCCGTCTGCCGAGCCGGCAAACGCGTGGCCGTCAGCTGACGGCCGGTCGTGCAGGAATGTCAACCTCTCTATCTTAAAGAGATTGTAACATGCCTCGATCGCGCAGCCGGCAATCCTCCCTGCTCGACCCCGGCGACCCTCTCGGCCGCCGGTAGCAGGCCTCAGGGGACTCGGCGAAGTCCGGCCTCTGGCGCGGAGTTTGCTTTCATATCGCGCCGGGCCGCGACCCGGCGCCCTCGAACGTGCGCCGCCGGCCGCCGCCCCCCGGGAGCCGGCGTTCCGAACCGACGGGACCCGATCATCCAACTCCCGAAGGAGACTCCATGAACGCTCGGTTCGTGTTCCTTTCCGCTGGCTGCGCGCTGGTCGCGACGTCGATCGCCGCCCAGTCGCTGCTGCCGGGCCCGATCCCGGACCCCCAGCGCTCGACGCCGGCCCGCTTCGAGATCGCGCCCGCCGGCGCCCGCACCGTCGGCCTGGGCGGCGCCTTCGTCGCCGTCGCCGACGACGCCACGGCCGCAGACACCAATCCCGCCGGCCTGGCGCTGCTCGAGAGCACCCAGGCGCAGATGGGCGTCCGCTCCACCTCGTTCGACACCGAGTTCTCGGGCGGCCTGGCGCCCGGGATCGTCACCCACGGGGGGTCGGCGAGCGGGCCCGCCTTCGCGGGCTTCGCGCACCCGATGGGCACCGTCACCTACGGCGTCTACTACCAGCGGGACGCGGAGTTCTCCAGCGATGCCCGCTTCGAGGAGGGAGTCTTCTTCGCCGAGTGGTACCCCTACAACGTCTTCGATGTGCGTCGCTACGGCCAGCAGCTCGAGACCCTGGGGGCCTCGGCGGCCGCCAAGATCGCTCCCACGCTCTCGGCCGGCCTGACCGTCCGCCAGCAGCGGCTGAGCGTCCAGTGGGAGGACGATCAGGGGCTGGACTTCCTGCCGTTCCCGCAGCAGCCGTTCGGAGGTCCGCCCTTCGTCGGTAGCCGGACCGTGGTCGACGACGACGAGACCGACGTCACCGCGGTCCTCGGTCTGCTCTACCACCCGGAGGGCCCCTGGAAGGGCGGACTCTGCTTCCAGCAGGGCGCGAGCTTCTCGCCGACCGCCCAGGGCTTCCTGAGCGGCTACAACACGCCGCTGCCGCTTTTCGTCTACGAGCTCGACCTGGACCTGCCGGACGTCCTGAGCGCCGGGGTCTCCTACCAGCCGAGCGAGCGCTGGCTGGTGAGCGGCCAGGTCAGCCACGTCACCTGGTCCGACCTCGGGAAGGCGCCGCAGTTCCCGCTCCTCGACTACGGCCACTACGTCCCCAGGTCGCCCTACTTCGGTGACGAGCCGGCCGACGACGCGATCCAGCTCCACCTGGGCGGGGAGGTCCGCCTGGGCCGGAGCGAGCGGCCGCTCACGCTCCGCGCCGGCGCCTGGACCGACCCGGACCACGACACCGTCCGCGCGATCGACAGCGACCAGACCCATCTGGCCGTGGGCGCCGGCAAGGCGCTCGCCAGGGGCTGGAGCCTGGACGGCGCCGTGCGCATCGGCGACACGGTGACCGAGGGGCTGCTGGCGCTGGGCTACCGGTTCTGAGACTCGAAAGCCGCCCTCCTCGCCGGAGGGCGGCGACTTTTCTCGAGCGGGCAGCGGGAGCGAGGAGGCCGTCGCCTACCGGGGTTGGCCGAGGTTCCGACCCAGGGAGTTTCGACCGTCTACAGCCGGATCGGCAATCTGTTCGCCTGGCTCTGCGTCGGCGGGTTCGCGCTCGCGATCGGCGCCCTCTTCCTGAGGCCTCACGGTCGGTCGCGCGGCCGCTAGGCCCTCGCTATCTGCGAACACGGCGGAGCTGCGGCCACGCGAGCGCAAGCCCGCCACGACGGAGACGCGACGTCTACGGCCGCCTGCAGCACCTCTCGGATGCCGGTGGTCGTAGCGGGCCTAGAGTGAGAGCAACCGTAGAGACCGACGCAGTGGGTGGTTCGAATGCTTCGAATTGGTGGAGGCGGCGGGAGTCGAACCCGCGTCCGAAGAACTCGTCCCGGAAGCTTCTACGTGCGTATCCCCTGTTTCTTAGTTGTCGCCGGTTGACGCCGTGGACAAGGGCAGCCCAGCGTTACCAGCCAGCCTCACTGAGTGATCCGGGCACGGCACGAGGCCGACCGAGCCGTTCGACCCGCATTAGTTACGCCCCGACAGGCGCGGCGGATCACGCCCCTGCCGGCACGCTGACGCTTAATTAAGCAGCCAGAGCCAAGTTGTCGTTGGCAAGTGTGGTTTTCCGTTTTAACGAGCGGAATCTCGACACGCATCTCCCGGTCCGCGTTGTTCCCCGTCGAATCCGGTGCGCCCCCAATTGTGAAAGAACC
>JBFJMD010000158.1:0-6007 GCA_041634115.1 Thermoanaerobaculia bacterium
CGCGGCGGGCGCCACGCCGCCCTCGCCCGCTGGGGCCTGGTGCCGTTCTGGGCGAAGGACCCGGCGATCGGCAACCGCATGATCAACGCCCGCGCCGAGACCGCCGCCGACAAGCCCGCCTTCCGCTCGAGCTTCCGCAAGCGGCGCTGCATCGTCGTGGCGGACGGCTTCTACGAGTGGAAGAAGGTGGCGGGGCCGAAGCAGCCCTACCTGCTGCGGCCCCGGGGCGGCCCGCTCTTCGCGCTCGCCGGGCTGTGGGACCGCTGGGGGCGCGGCGAAGAGGCGCTCGAGACCTACGCCATCCTCACGACCGAGCCCAACGGGGTGGTGGCGCCGATCCACCGGCGGATGCCCGCGGTCCTGTCGCCGGAGCACTGGGCCGCCTGGCTCGATCCGGAGCTCGAGGATCCGGCGCGGGTCGGCGCCATGCTCGGTCCCTGCCCGGAGAAGTGGATCGAGGCGCTGCCGGTGAGCACCTACGTGAACAATCCCGCCAACGATTCGCCGCGCTGCGTCGAGCCGCTCGCCGCGCCTCCGGAAGCCCGCTGATTCGCGGCCGTTTTCGGCATTTGACCGCGGGGGAAAGTTACAAGTATGCTTTCTTAAGATGGTCGTCTCTAAAACCCCGGCCGTGTCGAAGACACAGGCCGCTGACCCGGGGAGCAAGACATGAAGCTTCCACCGACTGAAGACGTTCCCACGAATGCCCGCATCCTGGCCGTCGACGATGATCCGGAGGTCCGCAAGATCGCCCAAGTAGCGCTGCAGAAGGCCGGCTACGAGGTCTGGCCGGCCGCCTCGGCCGAAGAGGCGCTGGATCTCCTCAACGAGCGCGGACTGCCCCACCTCGCGATCGTCGACATCATGCTGCCGGGACTGGACGGCCTCGCGCTGTGCCAGAAGATCCACGAGATCAGCGACGTGCCGGTGATCATGCTCACCGTCGTGGACAAGGAGGAGACGGTCGTCGACACGATCGAGAGATTCGCCGAGGACTACATCATCAAGCCCTTCAACCCGCCCGAGCTGTCGGCGCGGGTCGGACGCGTCCTGCGGCGCATCGGCGACTTCTCCTACACGCTGCAGCCCCTCGTCGAGGTAGACGACTACCTCTCCGTCGACTTCGTCCGCCAGCGGGCCGTGGTCGGCGGCCGCCCGCTGAGCCTGACGCCGACGGAGACCAAGCTGCTCTACATCCTGATGCGAAACGCCGGCAAGACGATCAAGACGAGCTTCGTGCTCGGCCGCGTCTGGCCGGAAGAGGAGGCCGACGAGAACACCCTGCGGGTGCACATCCACCGCCTCCGCCAGAAGATCGAGGTCTCGCCCAGCCGGCCGCGCTACGTGGTCACCGAGCGCGGGGTCGGATACAGCTTCCTGGCGCCGGCCGGGGCCAGCTAGCTAGCCGAGCAGCTTCTCGATCGCCCCGATCAGCTCCGTCTCGTCCAGGATCGGCTTCGCCACGTAGCTGTCGAAGCCCTCCTGCAGGAACTTGTGCCGGTCGCCGCTCATCGCGTGCGCGGTGAGGGCGATGACCGGCAGCCCCGCGAGATCGGGGTCCTGGCGCAGCCGGCGGAGCACCTCGGTGCCGTCCATCTCCGGCAGCGAGATGTCGAGCAGCACGAGGTCGGGTGGGTCTGCGGGGATCCCCTCGAGCGCGTCGGTCCCCGCCTCGTACTCCACCAGCCGGTAGCGGCCCTCGAGGATGGCCCGAACGAGCAGGCGATTGTCCGGGTTGTCCTCGACGATGGCGATCTTCTTCACCGGCCATCCCCCGACAGCGCCGCTTTCAGGCCGCGCTCGAGCTCGGCGAAGCCGGCCTCGAGCCCGGCGGCCAGCGCGGTCGAAGCCTCGGCGTCCCCGTCGCGCGAGCGGGCCTCCAGGTCCCCGGCGAGCCGCGCGAGGCCGCTAGCCCCGAGGCTCGCCAGGCTCGACCGCAGCGAGTGCGCGGCCTTCTCGACCCGCTTGAGATCGCCCGCGCCGAGCCCCTCCCGCACCCCCGCGAGGCGCCCCGGAGCGTGCTCGAGAAAGGTCGCGATGAGCTGGCGCAGCAGGCTGTCGCCGCCCAGCTTGCGAATCTGACCCACCACCCGGGCGTCGAGGCCCGCGATCGCTGCACCGCCGGGGCTCGCGTCGGAGCGGGCGGAGGCGCCGTCGGCGGCCGGAGCGTCGTCGCTCATCGCCGCGCTACTTGAGCTCGCTCAACATCTGGCGCGCCGCCGGTGCTTCGGGATCGTCGGGAGCCAGCTCCAGGAAGCGGGCGAGCTGGCGCTTCGCCCCCGCCAGGTCGCCGGTGCTCGCCAGGCAGAGGCCCAGCATGTAGTTGGCCCGCGGGTGGTCGGGACGGGCCTCGATCGCCCGCCGGAAGGCGACTATCGCCGGCACGGTCTGATTGGCGTTGAAGCGCCGTGAGCCCTCGTCGACCAGGGCCTCGCTTACCCTCTCGGCGTCGATTGCCACGGCCGCCGCGAAGGCCCGGTCGGCCTCCTCGGCGCGCCCCAGCTCGTGATTCGCCCGGTAGCTCAGGAGCTGGCCGTTCAGGCTCTCGGGATTCGCCGCGATCTCCAGCTCGGCCTGCTCGCGGGCGCCTTCGAAGTCGCCGAAGGCGTAGCGGATCTGACCGAGCGGCAGGTGCGCGGCGGTCAGCTCGGGATAGACCGCCAGCGCCTGCTCGAAGCGGGCCTGCGCCTCCGCGAGGTTCTCGTCCTTGACCGCCGCGACGCCGATGTTGAAGATCCTCACCGCGGTCGAGGAGCCGGGGTCCATCTCGAGCAGCCGGTCGAGCACCGCCAGCGCCTCGTCGCGCGCCCCCCGGCCCCAGTGGGCGTCGAAGAGCATCCGGTAACCGACGACCTCCTCCGGCGCCAGCTCGGTGACCCGGGTCGCGTGGCCGAGCGCGCGCTCGAACTCGTTCCGATCGAGGTAGATGTTGGCGAGCGCTCCGTGTGCCGCCGCCAGATCCGGGTCCTCGGCCAGCGTCTGCTCGAAGATCGCCTCCGCCTGGGGAAGGTCCCCCGCCGCGTAGAGCTCGGCGCCCTGATGGTAGAGCTTCACCGCCTTGCCCTTGCCGGTTGCGGCCAGGTCCTCGGCCGCCTGCCGCGCCGCCTCGGAGCGCGCGGCGCCGCCGGCCTCCCCGGGCGTCAGCGTCCACTCCTTGCGGGTGGTGGAGCCGAGGTCGGGATCGAGCGGCTCCTCGATCGTCCGGTAGCCGGGCTTCTCGAGCCGGATGAGGTAGCCGCGGGTGGCGTCGAGCAGGGTCACCGTGAACTTGCCCTTCTTGTTGGTCTCCGTGACCTTCTCGTATTCGACCTCCTGGCCGCGGATCGTGATCCGGACGCCGGCGAGCGGCTCGCCCTGCGGATCGTACACCTCGCCGGCGACGCGACCTCCGGCGGCCCACGCCGGCGGCGCGAGGGCGAGGATGAGGGCGAGGGCGGAGAGCGCGCGGAATCTGGGCATGAACGGGTCCTTTCGAGTCGGTTCGGGGGGTATTGTACCGGGGAAGCCGGAGTCGGGTGGTCAGCCCCCCGGACCCTCGCCCCCTTCCCCCTGCTCCAGCTTCCTTCGCAGCCGCTCGACCCTGGGGTGCTCCGGCTCGCGGCGGGCCGCGCGCTCGAGCCAGCGCAGGGTCCGATCGCGGCGCCCCTCCGCGAGGGCGGCGAGGCCGAGCGAGGCGATCGTCGCCGCCGCCCGCGAGTCGAGCGCGTAGGCGCGGCGGTAGAAGCGCTTCGCGTCCTGCGGGCGGCCGGCGTCGAGGCTCTCGTCGCCGAGCGCCAGGAAGATGTAGGGGTCGCGGTTGTCGCGCCGGTCGAGCAGCTTCAGGATCTCCCGCGACGCGTCCCGCTGGCCGCGCAGGCGAAGCAGCAGGGCCAGGTTGTGGTACGCCTCGAGGTTCCCGGAGTCGGCCGCGATGGCCCTCCGATAGGCCGCTTCCGCGCCCTCCGGATCGCCGCCGCGCCGTCTCGCCACGCCCAGGTTGAGCCAGGCGTGCGACCAGCCGGGGTCGAGCACGACCGCGACCTCGAGCCAGCCGCGGGCTTCGTCGAGCCGTCCGGCGAGCAGCGTCTCGGCCCCCCGGTTCGAGTAGTGCATCGCCAGCGCGGTCCGCTCGGAGAGGCGGCGAGTGGCGCTCGCCGCGAGCCGCGGACCCGCGGCGAACTCCAGCACCAGCCGCGTGGCGGCCGGACCGTAGCCGGCCGTCACGTGCTCCCAGAGGACCACCAGGTCGCCCTCCTGGTCGATGTGCGGCGGACGCTCCACCTCGAGGTAGTAGACGTCGAGTCCCAGCTCGCGCCCCATGCCGACGAAGAGGTGCGTGAACGAGAGACAGTTGGCCTCGCCGCTCGCGAAGACCTCCGAAGCGGTGCCGGTAAAGCCGCTGGTGTAGCGCAGGCCCAGGCCCTCCTCGGAGACGAGCGCCTTCAGCAGGGCCCGGATCCGGGCCTCCGGCGGCAGCTTCGGGTCCACCCGGCCGGCCAGCCAGGCCCTCATCTCGTCGCTCAGCCGATCGGGGCGGACGATCGTCGCGGGGTCGAGGCCGAAGGCGCGGATCTCGGCGTCCAGGTCGGAGGCGGGCGCCGGCGCCGCGGCGAGGCTGACGGCGAGAACGCTCAGCCCGACGGCGCCGACGCGCCCGCTACCAGCCGCAGACCTGGCCCTCGTTCTGTTCGTCGAGCCACTCCTTCAAGGGAGCGAAGTAGTCGAGGATCGCGGTCGCGTCCATCTCGCGCTGCCCGGTCACCGCCTCCAGCGCCTCGGGCCACGGACGGCTGGCCCCCATCTCCAGCATCTGCTGCAGGCGCGCGCCGGCCTCGCGGTTGTTGTAGATCGAGCAGCGGTGGAGCGGACCTTCGAAGCCGGCCAGCTCGCACAGCCCGCGGTGGAACTGGAACTGGAGGATGTGGGCGAGAAAGTACCGGGTGTAGGGCGTGTTGGCCGGGACGTGGTACTTGGCGCCGGGATCGAAATCCGCCTCGCTGCGGGCGACCGGGGCCGCGACCCCCTGGTAGCGCTCGCGCAGCTCCCACCAGCCCGCGTTGTAGCCCTCGGGCGGGATCTCGCCCGAGAACACCTGCCAGCGCCACTGGTCGACCAGCAGGCCGAAGGGCAGGAAGGCGATCTTGTCGAGGGCCATCCGCAGCAGCACGCCGAGGTCCTTGGTGGCGTCCGGGGCGGCGTCGAGCAGGCCGACCGCCACCAGATAGTCCGGGGTCACCGACAGCGCCACCGTGTCGCCGACGCCCTCGTGGAAGCCGTCGTTGGCGCTCTCGCGAAACAGCGGCGGCTGGACGCTGTAGGCCCGCTGGTAGAAGTTGTGGCCGAGCTCGTGGTGGATGACGGAGAACTCCTCTCCGGTGATCTCGATGCACATCTTGATCCGCACGTCGTCCACCTGGTTGATGTCCCAGGCGCTGGCGTGGCAGACCACCTCCCGGTCCCGCGGCTTGGTGAAGAGCGAGCGCTCCCAGAAGGTCTCGGGCAGCGGCTCGAAGCCGAGGGAGGTGAAGAAGCGCTCGCCGTAGCGCACCATCTCCCGCTCGTCGACCCCCTTCGCGACCAGACGCTCGGTCAGGTCGAAGCCCGGATCGGCCTCCGCCGGCGCGACCAGCGGATAGACGTTCGACCAGGTCTGGGCCCACATGTTGCCGAGCAGGTGCGCGGGGAGGGGGCCGTCCGCGGACACCACCTCCGGACCGTAGGTCTCGAGCAGGCGGGCGCGCACGTAGCAGTGGAGCGATTCGTAGAGCGGCCGCACCTGGCCCCAGAGCCGGTCCAGCTCCGCGGTGAACTCGTCCGGGGGCATGTCGTACTTCGAGCGCCACATCGCGCCGAGGTCCTTGAAGCCGAGCTCGCGGGCGCCCTGGTTGCCCAGCTCCACGAAGCGCCGGTACTGGGGCCGCATCGGCGGCGAGATCGTGCGCCAGCCGACCCAGGCCTCGAGCAGCTCCGCCGGGTCGCGGCTCTCGGCGAGCGTGCGGCTGAGCTCGCCGAGGTCCCGGCACTTGCC
>JBFJMD010000159.1:0-5995 GCA_041634115.1 Thermoanaerobaculia bacterium
GCAGCTCGCGCCATTCGTCGAGGCGAATCTGCCAACGCGGGATGAAGCGCTCCGAGTAGTAGGCGAGATAGTCGTCGGTGCGCTGCTCCGACCAGGCGGCGGCCCAGGCGCGAGCCAGGTCGGCGAGTTCGCCCGTGTCGCGCCGCCTGAATCGGAGGGCGGCAAGGGCTCCGCTCGCCGGGAACCGGACCTTCAGCAGGCGCACGCCGGCGGCGGCGAGCGGCAGACGCTGGAAGCTGTTGTCGCCCAACGGCAGCATCCGGGCCCGGGCGATCTCGACACCGGCGCCGTCGAAGGCCACGACCTCGCCGGCCTCACGGTCGTCGTCCACGTCCAGGAGGTGTACCTCGATGAGCTCGACCGGCCGCTCGAAGGCGAACTCGAAGGTCCCGCCGTCGAGGCTGTCCCCCGGGTCGTGGGCTCGGCCCGGAGGAGCGAGAACCAGGATCTTGCCCTGCGCCTCACGGTTCTCCCCTGCCGTTCCCGCCTTGCCCCCGTCACCGACGCCGCGCCCCCCGTCGAAGTCCTCGTTGGGAGTGCCGAGATCGGGGTCACCGCCGGTGGGCCGCGAAGAGTCGAAGACCATCGCGACGACTCCGCCGGGGCCGCCGGCGCTGACGTGGACACCCATCGCGGCCCACTGCTCGCTCACGATCTCGCCGACCGCGAGCGGCCGGCCGCCGGCGTCGAACTCGAAGTCTAGAAGCTCGGAGAGGCCGAGCAGGCGGCCCGGTAGCGGCCGCGGCTTCAATGGTGGCGGCTCGGGCCGCGGCGGCGGCCAAAGCCGGATGCCGTTGCGCAGGGCGTCCTCGGCGCTCACTCCGACCGGCCAGTAGACGACGTGGGCCGAGCAGCAGGTCCAGTCCCCGAGCGCCGCACCGCGTGAGATCTTGCCCTGGAAGCGGTCGACGGGATTCTCGACCGGGTTCGAGCGGCCGACGTCCAGGATCTTGTTGTCCACCTGTTCGAGGACCAGCTCGCTATCCGGTCCTTCCGCCGCATTCTCTCTGTAGGTGGAGCTGCTGAAGAGTAGTTGATGGCCATTTCCGGCCACCCAGCCGTGGGGGCGCCCGAGCCCCGCTGCGGAGAGCGCCGGGAGGCTATCGCCGCGATCCGCCCGCTTGCGCACTTCGAAGCAGGACGAGCCCCCCTCCCCCAGTCGGCACTCGCCGGAGAGGATCGTCTCCCAGGGAGTCCGGTAGTAGTAGCGCCCGTCCGGGGAGAGATGGAAATCGCGCGACGAATCCGCCTCCGGGCCGGCCCCACCGCGGGGCGCGAATCTGATCTGCCCGACCTCGGGATCGCCGAGCACCTTGATCAGGACCGCGTCCTCCCGTGACGTTCTCACCCAGTGCAGGTCGTAGGGGATGAAACGGGGATGCAGCGCGACCTGGCGGATCCTGCCGCTCGAGATCTCCAGCAGCTTGACTCCCCTGGGCTCGAACCCGATGCCGCCGTCGAAGTGGTTTCCCACGATGTAGCCGAGATGGGTCGCATCCGGGCTGAAGATGAAGCGACGCACGTCTTCGCCGATGCCCCGAAGGACCCGGCCGGAGCGCGACAGGAGGACGAGATCGTTGCGCGGCGGCCGCGCCCACCCCCGGTCCTCCATCCAAATGCCGGGGTGGGTGCGCAGGACGGCGACGTACCTTTCTCGCGGCGACACCAGGGCATCCGCCAGACTCCCCTCGGGCGTTCGATAGAGCTCACGCTGCCTCCCTCCCACGGCGCCGATCAAGAGCTGGCTTCGGTCCTGCGGGTTGACGCGCACCAGGAGCTCCGCCCGTGCCGCAAAGTCCTCCCCCGGCGGCACCGGAGCGCCGAGGTGCAGGCCAAGCGAGAGCAGGGCAAGGGTCGCAGGTTTCATTCGACGACCCCTCGCTGCGGTTTCCTGAGCACGAGATTGAAGTAGGTCGTCATGCGTGAGTCGGGCTGGATTCGAGGATCGTCGAGGCTGAATCCCAAGGCGTCCGTGTGGGCGAAGATCGCCTCGGGATCGCAAACCTCGAGGAGCCGCCGCATCAAGAACCTGGTCGCGTCGGCGTCGTAGTCGTCCGGCTGGGCGACGATGTCGACCGACGATTGCGCTCCCACGCCCCTCTTCAGGTAGTAGATCTCCAGCTCGAGCCCGTTCTGATGGCTCTCGAAGTTCGGGAGCGGGCCCCCTTCCTGAAGGCTCAGCCGACCGATGACCATCGCCTTGTCCCGCTCGTCGGCGAGCTTCTCAGCCACGACTTGGAGGCAATAGAGCAGCGGGCCGGTGCCCCAGTCGGTGGCCAGCCTGAAACGGCTGAATCCGCCGCCGTCGCCGACCAGCTTGAGGCCGCTCTGCAGCTCGCCGTCGTTGTACTCGCGCAGCGGCGCGCTGGGATCCCGGTCGCAGCGCCCGGGCTCGAGGTCGTATCCGAGTTCGGCCGCGCGCTCCTCGAACCGGTCGCTGATGCCGTCCGCGTCCAGGTCCCAGGACCGCTTGAGCCCCTCTCCGCGCTCTACCCAGGAGGGCGCGCACACCGCGGGCCCGGAGGTGGGCTCCTGGCGCCGGCAGGAGCAGACGAAGATCCCGCAGACCGCCATCAGCACGATTGCCGCTGCTGCAGTCGAAGGGCGCCTGGCGCTCACGGTCGGGACCCTCTGTTCTGTGAAGAAACTGTTTACGAATTCGAGTCTAGCACGCGCTCCCGCTTCCAATGTCGGCTAGGAGTCGAAACCCGGCAGCAGCTCGGAGAAGCGTCGGAACTCGCCCGGCCCGGCCGGCCGGCGGGTCTTGAGCAGGAAATCCGCGCCGACCCGGCGCGCGGCCTCGCCGTCGCGCTCGTCGCGGTCGCCGACCACGACGCAGCGCTCGGGGGCCACGTCGAGCAGCCCGAGGACGCGCTGAAGCCCCGCCGGATGGGGCTTGAAGCGCCCGACGCCGGGGTCGGTGGCGGCCACCGCCAGGTCGGCGGTCAGCCCGAGGGCGGCGAGCTTGGCCTCCGCCGGGTAGTCGGAGAGGACCGCGACCGCCACCCCGGCCGCCCGCAGCCGCCGGAAGAGCGCGCCCGCCCCCGGAGAGCGGCAGCCGGCGAGGTGGCGCAACGGGCGCTCCTCCATCCAGCGGAAGACCTCGCGCTCGAGCGCGTCGGGGGGGACGCCGAGGTGGGCGGCGGGCCGCAGGTACTGCTCCATGGCGATGCCCTCGGCTTCCCCGTCGGCGAGCCGCTCGCGCTCGCGCCGGAACACCTGGAGCCGGCGCGGGAGACCGAGGTCGCGCGGGTGCGCCAGGCAGTGGCCGACGAGCTCCATCACCATCCGCCGCCGCAGCCGGCGCTGGTCGTAGAGGGTGCCGTCGACGTCGAAGACGACCGCGCGGTGGCGGGTGAGATCGATCGGTGGCACGGACGGGCCGGACGCGGGCTCGGGGCGGATGGGCGCCCCCGGCTCAGAGCGGCACCACGCCGCCGTAGGCGACGCCGGTCAGGTAGGCGACGTCCCGCTTCCAGGTGGTCAGATCGGTGCGCCGGAACTGGTCCAGCGCCGTGTGCCCGCAGGCCCGCGCCAGGAGCTTCATCAGCTCGACCGCGGCGCCGAAGAAGCGCGCCAGCCGCTCCGCCCCCTCGTCCACCGGCAGCCGCGCCCGCAGGTGCTCCTTCTGGGTGGCCACCCCCACCGGGCAGTTGTTCGTGTGGCAGGCGCGCATGCCGATGCAGCCGATCGCCTGGATCGCGGCATTCGACACCGCGATGCCGTCGGCGCCCAGGGCGAGCGCCTTGGCGAAGTCGGCCGGAGTGCGCAGGCCGCCGGTGATGAAGAGCGTCACCTCGCCGCTCTTGCCGCGGCGGTCCAGGTGGCGGCGGGCGCGGGCGAGCGCCGGCAGCGTCGGCACCGAGATGTTGTCGCGGAAGATGAGCGGCGCGGCGCCGGTGCCGCCGCCGCGGCCGTCGACGATCAGGTAGTCGACGCCGACCCTGAGCGCCGCGTCGATGTCGTCCTCGAGGTGCTGCGCCGACAGCTTGAAGCCGATCGGGATGCCGCCGGCGCGCTCCCGGACCTCGTCGGCGAAGTGGCGGAAGCCGTCCTCGTCGTCCCACTCCGGAAAGCGCGCCGGCGACACCGCGGGCTGCCCCTCCTCGAGCCCCCGCACCTCGGCGATCTTGCCCGTGACCTTGGCCCCCGGCAGATGGCCGCCGGTGCCGGTCTTGGCCCCCTGGCCCCCCTTGAAGTGGAACGCCTGGACGCGGTCGAGCTTCTCCATCGAGAAGCCGAAGCGGGCCGAGGCCAGCTCGTAGAAGTAGCGCTCGTTGGCCTCTTGCTCTTCGGGCAGCATGCCGCCCTCGCCCGAGCAGACGCCGGTGCCGGCGAGCTGGGCGCCCTTGGCCAGCGCCACCTTGGCCTCGAACGACAGCGACCCGAAGCTCATGTCGGAGACGATGATCGGGATCTCGAGCGCGAGCGGCTTGTCGGCCTTGGGGCCGACGGTGAGCCCGGTCGCCACCGGCACGTCGTCGAGCTGCGGCACCCGGGCGAGCTGCGCGGTCACGAACTGCAGGTCGTCCCACGACGGCAGCTGGCCGCGCGGCACCCCCATCGCCGCCACCGGTCCGTGGTGGCCGACCTTGGACAGGCCGTTGGCGGCGAGATCGCGGATGAGCTTGACGTGCGGCTCGGCCGGATCGCCCTTCGAATGGTCCTGGAAGGCCCCCTGGTAGGCGTCCCGGTTCCACGGCTGCGGGTTGTCGCGCTCCCAGTCGGCGATCTCGTCCGCGTCCACCCACACGCCGCCGTCCTCGACCCAGGAGCCGAACTTGTGCAGCACCTCGTCCGGGTTGTAGGAGCTGACGCCGCTGCGGAACTGGTAGTCCCAGTTGTGGACGCCACAGATGATGTCCTCGCCCTCGATCCTGCCGTCGGCCATGAGCGCGCCGCGGTGGAGGCAGCGCCCGTAGAGCACCGAGACCTGGTCGTCCCAGCGCACCAGCACCAGGTCCACGCCGGCCACCAGGGCGTGCGCCGGCTTTCTGTCGTCGAGCTCGTCCCACTCGGCGATCCGGGTCTTCTTCATCGAGTCTCTCCTCGTCGCGGGTCGTTCGGGCGCCCCGGTTATACGCGCCGCCCCGACGACGGGTCAAGGCGCGGCGGATCGATCCCGTTCGAAGCCGGCGGCGGCGGCGAAGGCGCGGCCGCGCTGGCGGAAGTCGCGGAAGGGGCCGTAGGAGGCGGCGGCCGGCGAGAGCAGGACCGCGCCCCCGGCCGGGGTGATCTCGCGCGCCAGCGCCACCGCCTCGCCGAGGTCGGCGGCCTCGCGCAGCCGCGGCCGCGAGGGGTCTCCGCCCGACCCCAGGCGCTCGCGCAGGGCGGCCGCGATGCGCGGGCCCGAGGCCCCCATCGTGATCGCCGCGTGGACGGGCGGGGCGAGGAGGCGCTCGACGAGCGCCGCGTAGTCGAGGCCGCGGTCGTGGCCGCCGAGGAGGATCGTCACCGGCCGGTCGGAGAAGGCCTCGATCGCCGCCAGCGCCGACTGCGGCACCGTCGAGATGCTGTCGTCCACCCACACCACGCCGCCGCGCTCGCCCAGGACCCGCAGGCGGTGCGGCAGCCCCTCGAAACCCGCGAGCGCCCCGGCGACGCTTCCGGGGTCGATCCCCAGCGCCCGGACCGCGGCCAGCGCCGCGCAGGCGTTCTCGAGGTTGTGGCCGCCGCGCAGGGAGAGGTCCTCGGCGGCGGCCAGCCGGCGCTCTCCGTCCAGGATCCAGCCGCCCGCCGCGTGCAGGCCGCGCGGATCGTTGAACAGGATCGGCTCGTCGAAGCGCTCCAGGAACTCGCGGGTGATCGGGTCGGTGGCGTTGACGATCGCCCGCCCGGGCGCCAGCCGGCGGAAGAGGTTCAGCTTGTCCAGGTAGTAGCGCCGCGCGTCGCCGTGCCAGTCCAGGTGCTCCGGAAAAAGGTTGAGCAGCACCGCCAGCCGCGGCGAGGCGTCGAGGTCGCTCGCCTGGTAGCTCGAGATCTCGACGACCCAGAC
>JBFJMD010000160.1:0-5980 GCA_041634115.1 Thermoanaerobaculia bacterium
GGTCCGCGTCCACCTCGAGATGAGCCGCCGCGAAGCGCGCGCGGAGGCCGTGCGGCTGCTCGACCTGGTCGCCTTTCCGGCCGGCCGCCAGCGGCTCAAGGACTATCCGCACCAGCTCTCCGGCGGGCAGCGGCAGCGGGCGATGATCGCCATGGCCCTGGCGGCGCGGCCCGATCTGCTGATCGCCGACGAGCCCACCACCGCCCTCGACGTGACGGTGCAGGCGCAGATCCTGGAGCTGTTCGAGCGCCTGCGCCAGGAGCTCGGCCTGGCGGTGCTCTTCATCACCCACGACCTGGCCGTGGTCGCCGAGACCTGCGATCGCACCGTGGTCATGTACGCGGGCCGGGTGGTCGAGGAGGCGCCGGTGGAGCGGCTGTTCGCGGCGCCGGCGCACCCCTACACCCGCGGCCTCCTCGCCGCGGTGCCGCGCCTCGGCCGGCCCGCGGCGCGCGGCGAGCTGCCCACGATCCCGGGACAGGTGCCGGTCGCCGACCGGCTGCCCCCGGGCTGCGCCTTCCACCCGCGCTGCCCCGAGGCGATGCCGGTGTGCTCGCAGCGGGCGCCGGACCCCTACCCGGTCGCACCCGGCCAGCGGGCGCGCTGCTTCCTCCACGGCGGCGTCGAAGCGGCGGAGGAGGCGTGACGGCCCTGCTCGAAGCCGAGGCGCTGACCAAGCACTTTCCGGTGCGGCGGGGGCCGCTGCGGCGGGCGAGCGGCTGGCTGCGGGCGCTCGACGGCGTCGATCTCACGCTCGACGCCGGGGAGTGCTTCGCCCTGGTGGGGGAGTCGGGCAGCGGCAAGACGACGCTCGGCCGGGCGATCATCCGGCTGGTCGAGCCGACCTCGGGGCGGGTCCGCTACCGCGGCGAAGACCTGCTGGCGCTCTCCCCGCGCGAGCTGCGCCGCCGCCGCCGCGGCTTCCAGTTCATCTTCCAGGACCCGTACGGGTCGCTCAACCCCAGGATGCGGGTCGGCCGGATCCTGAGCGAGCCGCTGGAGGTGCACGACGTCGTGCCCCGGGCGCGGCGCGTCGAGCGGGTCGCCGAGCTGCTGGAGCTCGTCGGGCTGGCGCCGGACGACGCGGCGCGCTACCCGCACGAGTTCTCGGGCGGGCAGCGGCAGCGGATCGGCATCGCCCGGGCGCTGGCCACCGAGCCCGACCTGATCATCGCCGACGAGCCGGTGTCGGCGCTCGACGTCTCGGTCCGCGCCCAGATCATCAACCTGCTCGCCGGCCTGCAGCGGCGGCTCGGCCTGACGCTGCTGCTCATCGCCCACGACCTGGCGGTGGTCGAGCAGATCTCCGACCGGGTCGGGGTGCTCTATCTCGGGCGGCTGGTGGAGATCGGACCGACGCGGGAGATCTTCGCCCGCCCGCGGCACCCGTACACGGTGAGCCTGCTCTCCGCGGTGCCGGTGGCGGAGCCGGGCGGGCGCCGGCAGCGCATCGTGCTGCCGGGGGAGCCGCCGAGCCCGATCGCGCCGCCGCCCGGCTGCCGGTTCCACCCCCGCTGTCCGATCGCCGGCGAGCGCTGCGCCGTCGAAGAGCCGGCGCTCGTCGGGCAGGGCGAGGACCATTCGGCGGCGTGCCATTTTGCCGGCGAGCTGGCGCTGGTGGAGAATAGCGGGTGAGGGCGGGTGGAACTTTTCACGCGACGCCACGTAACCCAGAAAGAGATGCGGGGCTTTCCGCTGGAGGGCAAGGAGACATGCGATCAGTTTGCGCAGTGACATCGACGACACGCGACACGCGGACAAGACGGCGGCGGTTCGGCGCTCCGGCCTGGCTCGCCGCCCTCGGCCTGGCTCTCGGCCAATCATTCGCGCCCGCCGTCACCCTCGCCGCCTCGATCGAGATCAGCCCCGCGGTGGTCGAGATCGGAGACGTCGCCGGGCTGACGATCGAGGACTCCAAGCTCCAGCTCAGCCTGGGCGAAGCGGTGGCCCTGGCCCTCGAGCGCAATCTGGGGCTGGCGGTGGAGCGCTATCGCCAGTCCGAGTCCGACCTGGTGGTGCGCCAGAACTTCGGCATCTACGACTACACCACGACGGTCGACCTCTCGGCGTTCGACGAGACCTCGCCGACCGCGTCCAATCTCGAAGCCGGTCTCGGCAACGAGATCCAGGAGCAGGAGGGGCAGAGCTGGAACCTGGGCTTGAGCCGGCTGCTCCCCTCGGGCGGTGAGGCCTCGGTCAACTGGAAGAACAGCCGCTTCGAGACCAACTCGCTCTTCGCGACCTTGAATCCCAGCTTCCGGGTGGACTTCGACGTGAGCTTCCGGCAGCCGCTGTTGCGCGACCTCGGCAAGCTCTCGACCGAGCGCGGCCTGCGCATCGCGCGCACCAACCGCGACGTGAGCCGCGAGAACTTCGAGGTCCAGGTCACGGGCACGATCCAGCAGGTCGAGAACGCCTACTGGAACCTGGTCGAGGCGCTGGAGCAGTACGTGGTCGCCAAGGAGAGCCTGGCGCTGGCCGAGCGGCTGCACGAGCAGAACCGGATCCGGGTGGACGTCGGCACGCTGGCGCCGCTCGAGCTGGTGCAGAGCGAGGCCGGGGTGGCGACCCGGGTGGAGCAGATCATCCGCGCCGAGGCGGCGATCGGCGACTCCGAGGACCGGCTGCGCCAGCTCCTCAACCTCTCCGGCGCCGGGATCTGGGACCTCTCCATCGTGCCGACGACCGAGCCCGAGATGGAGCCGGTGAAGATCGCGATCGAAAACTCGATCCGCACCGCGATCGCCGAGCGCCCGGAGCTGCGCAGCAAGCGCCGGCAGCAGGAGAACCTGGAGCTCGAGATCGACTATTTCCAGAACCAGAAGCTGCCGCGCCTCGACCTGGCGGTGACCTACGGCTTGAACGGCCTCGGCGGCGACGTCACGCAGCGCGACTTTTTGACCGGCGCGATCCTGGCGCAGCAGCCCGGCGACTACGGCGACGCGCTCGACCAGGTGGCGGGAAACGACTTCGACGGCTGGAGCGTGGCGCTCAACCTCGTCTACCCGATCCAGAACCGGGCCGGGAAGGCCCAGAGCGCGCTCGCCGAGGTCGCCTTCGACCGCGGTCGGGCGGAGCTCAGCGAGCTCGAGCTGGCGGTCGTCACCGACGTGCGCCGTCTCGCCCGCTTCGTCGACACCGCCCGCCAGCAGCGGGAGTCCGCGCGGGTGTCGAGAAATCTCGAAGAGAAGAACCTGGAAGCGGAGCAGAAGCGTTACGAGAACGGCATGTCGACCAGCTTCCAGGTGCTGCAGATCCAGGAGGACCTGACCGAGGCCCGCAGCCGCGAGGTGAGCGCGGTCACCGGCTACCGCAAGGCCCTGGTGCTTTACTATCAGGCGACGGGCGAGCTCATCGACCGCAGCGACGTCGCGATCGTCGGCGAGAGCTGACCGGCCCGTCGCGCCGCGCGGCGGCGGTGCCGTCCGCGCCCGCCCGGTCGCGCCGGCCGCAAAGGAGGGGGAAATGGAGACATCGAGCTGGGGCCGGCTCTCCGGCGTGCTGTTCTCGCCGACGCGCACCTTCCAGTCCATCGCCGAGCGTCCGACCTGGCTCGTCGCCCTGCTCGCCCTCGTCATCGCCTCGGCGGCCGCCAACTACATCGCGGCCGATCGGGTCGACTTCGAGCAGCTCACCCGCGACCGCTTCGAGGCCAGCGGCCGCACGATCAGCGAGGAGCAGATCGAGACCACCATCGACTTTCAGGAGAAGTGGGGGCGGACGATCTCGCTCGTCGGCATCGTGGTCGGCGGACCGATCGTCTACCTCTTGATGGCGCTCGTCTTCTGGGTGCTGCTCAAGCTCCTCGACGGCGACCTGCCCTACCGGACGGCGCTCTCCACCACGCTCCACTCGCTAATGCCCTGGGTCGTCGCCTCGCTGCTGACGATCCCGGTCATCCTGGGCCGCGAGGAGATCGGCTTCGAGGAGCTGCGCGCCGGGATCCTGACCTCCAACCTCGCGATCCTGGCGCCGGAAGAGGCCGGGGCCGCCCTGACCTCGCTCCTCTCCAGCATCGACGTCTTCTCGATCTGGACTCTGGTGCTGATGGTCCTCGGCTTCTCGATCGCGGCGCGGGTGTCGAGGAAGGCGAGCGCCGGCGCGGTCCTCGGGGTGTGGGCGATCTACGTGCTGGCCAAGGTCGGGCTCGCCGGCCTCTTCGGTTAGTGGCGTGAAGAAGGTCTGGATCGGAGGCGGAATCGTCCTGGTGCTCGCCGCGGTCGTGGTCTTGAGCCTCAAGGCCGGCGGGCGCGACAAGGGGGTCCGGGTCTACGCCGAGGAGGTCGAGCGCGGCGACGTCACGCGCACCGTCCAGGCGAGCGGCCAGATCGACCCCCGGGTCAAGGTCAACATCTCGTCGCACGTCATCGGCAAGATCGAGAAGCTCTACGTCGAGGAAGGGGACCGGATCGAGGCCGGACGGCCGTTCCTCAAGCTCGAGACCGAGGCCTTCGTCGCCGCTCGCGACCAGGCGGCGGCGCAGCTCGCGATCGCCCGCTCGAGCGAGGCCCAGGCCGGAATCAACCTCGCCGACGCCGAGCTCAAGCTCGCCCGCATGGAGCGGCTCGCCGCCGAGAAGATCGCCTCGGCCGAGCAGCTCGAGGCGGCGGCCTTGAAGCTCAAGTCGGCCGAGCTGGCGCGCGAGCAGGCGCGCGAATCGGTCATCCAGGCGCGGGCCGCCCTCGACAAGGCGGAGGACGACCTGTCGAAGGCGACGATCTTCGCGCCGCTCTCCGGCCGGGTGATCTCGCTCGCCGCCGAGGAGGGCGAGGTCGTGGTCTCGGGCACGATGAACAACCCGGCCTCGATCATCGGCACGATTGCCGACCTCTCGGAGATCCTGGCCGAGGTGGACGTGGACGAGACCGAGATCGCCTACCTCGAGGCCGGCCAGGAGGCCGCGCTCGAGGTCGACGCGCTGCCCGACCGCGAGTACGGGGGTCGGGTGGTCGAGCTCGGCAGCTCGGGCTTTCAGCGGCCGCAGCAGCCGGACGTCACCTTCTTCAAGGTGAAGGTGCTGCTCGACGATCCCGACGCCCACCTCAGGCCCGGAATGTCGGTGCGGGCGAAGATCAACACGGCGGAGAAGGCGGGGGTCCTCACGGTGCCGATCCAGGCGGTGGTCGAGCGGCCGCCGCTCGCCGAAGAGGGCGACGACGAGGGCGAGGAGCCGGCGGCGAATTCCCCCGGCGGCGACGACGAGGTCCGGGTGGTCTTCGTCGTGGAGGACGGCCGCGCCCTGCAGCGGCCGGTCGAGGTGGGGATCTCCGACGCCACCCGGGTCGAGGTCGTCTCGGGGCTGGAGGCCGGAGAGATGGTGGTCACGGGCCCCTACCGCTCGCTCAAGAAGCTCGAGCACGAGGAGCGGGTGCGGGTGCGCGAGGAGGGCGACGAGGAGGAGGAAGGAGAGGAGGACGAGAGCTAGCCGTTCTCCGAGCCCGATGGCGCTCATCGAGATCCGCGAGGTCGACAAGGTCTACGAGATGGGGGCGGAGAAGATCTTCGCCCTCGACGGCCTCGATCTCGACGTCGAGCGCGGCGAGTACCTGGCCGTCATGGGCGCCTCCGGCAGCGGCAAATCGACGCTGATGAACTTGATCGGCTGCCTCGACCGGCCCTCCTCCGGCACCTACGCGCTGGACGGCACCGAGGTCCAGAAGCTCTCGGACGAGGAGCTGGCCGCGATCCGCAACCGCGAGATCGGCTTCGTCTTCCAGACCTTCAACCTGCTGGCGCGGACCGACGCCCTGCGCAACGTCGAGCTGCCGCTCATCTACGGGGGAATGCCGCGCAGGGAGCGGCGCGAGAAGGCGGCCGCGGCGCTCGAGCGGGTGGGGCTCGGCGACCGCATGAAGCACGACTCGAGCGAGCTCTCCGGCGGTCAGCGCCAGCGGGTGGCGATCGCGAGGGCGCTGGTCAACGAGCCTTCGATCCTGCTCGCCGACGAGCCGACCGGAAACCTCGACTCGGCGACGTCGGA
>JBFJMD010000161.1:0-5970 GCA_041634115.1 Thermoanaerobaculia bacterium
ACGCCACGATCTGGACGAGCGGCCCGCAGGGGGTCCTCGAGGGGGCCGACCTGCTGGTGGTGGACGGCAAGATCGCCGCCGTCGGAGTCGGGCTCGCCGGGCCCGCCGGGGCGCTCGAGATCGACGCCACCGGCAAGCACGTCACGCCGGGGCTGATCGACGCTCACTCGCACTCCGCGATCGAGGGCGGCGTCAACGAGGGCTCCAACATCACGACCGCGGAGGTCCGGATCCGGGACGTCGTCGATCCCACCTCGGTCGCGCTCTACCGGCAGCTCGCCGGCGGGCTCACCGCGGCCAACCTGATGCACGGCTCGGCCAACGCCATCGGCGGCCAGACCGCGGTGATCAAGCTGCGCTGGGGCGCCGACGCCGCGGGCCTCGTCTTCGACGCCGCGCCGCAGGGGATCAAGTTCGCGCTCGGCGAGAACCCGAAGCAGAGCAACTGGAACGTCGACGAGCGGCGCTACCCGCAGACCCGCATGGGGGTCGAGCGGGCGATCCGCGAGCGCTTCGAGGCGGCGCTCGACTACCGCCGCGAGTGGCGGGAGTGGGCGGCGCTGCCGGCATCGAAGAAGCGCGACCGGGTGCCGCCGCGCCGCGATTTCCAGCTCGAGGCGCTGGTCGAGATCCTGGAGGGCAAGCGCGACATCCACTCGCACTCCTACCGCGCCGACGAGATCGTGATGCTGCTGCGGGTGGCGGAGGACTTCGGCTTCCGGGTGAAGTGCTTCCAGCACGTCCTCGAGGGCTACAAAGTGGCCGACGAGCTGGCCGCCCACGGCGCCGGCGCTTCGACCTTCAGCGACTGGTGGGCCTACAAGTTCGAGGTGATCGACGCCATCCCCTACAACGGCGCCATCATGTGGGAGCGCGACGTCGTCGTCTCCTTCAACTCCGACAGCTCGGAGCTCGCCCGGCGGCTGAATCTGGAGGCGGCGAAGGCGGTGCGCTACGGCGGCGTGCCCGAGGCCGAGGCGCTCGAGTTCGTGACCCTCAACCCGGCGATCCAGCTCGGCATCGACTCCCGGGTGGGCTCGCTCGAGCGCGGCAAGGACGCCGACTTCGCGATCTGGAGCGGCCATCCGCTCTCGACCTACAGCCGCTGCGAGCAGACCTGGATCGAAGGCCGCAAGTACTTCGACCGCGAGGAGGACCTGGCGCGTCGCGAGGCGCTCGCCGCCGAGCGGGCGGCGCTCCTCGAGCGGGTGCGCTCGTTCAAGGAAAAGTCGAAGGACGAGGAGGAGGAGGGCGCGGAGCCGGAGGACGCCGCGGCGGCGGAGGCCCCGGCCCCCGAACCGGAGCAAGCGCCGGAGGCCGTGCCGGAAGTGGCGCCGGAGGAGCCGCCTCCCGCCGCGGAGGAAGAGCTGGAAGCCGAAGAGGAAGAGAGCGAGCCGCAGGAGCCGCCGCGCCGCCGGGCCGGCTCGACGTGGGCGCTCGAGGAGGTCGAACGATGAGCCGCGCATTCCGCCTTCTCGCCCCGCTGCTGCTCCTCGCGGCGCCCCTCGGGGCCGGCGCCGCGGCCGCCGCGGTCACCGCCTTCACCGGGGCGACGGCCTACCCGGTGAGCGGCCCGCCGGTCGAGAACGCCGTCCTGCTGGTCGAGGACGGCAAGATCCTGGCCGTCGGCCCCGGCCTCGCGGTCCCCGCGGGCGCCGCGGTGGTCGACCTCTCGGGCCGGCGCCTCTACCCCGGCTTCATCCACCCCGCCTCGGTCCTGGGGCTGATCGAGATCGGCAGCGTCCGCGGCACCGTGGACACGACCGAGATCGGCGACATCAACAGCGACCTGCGGGTCGAGGCCGCCTTCCACGGCGACTCGATGCTGCTGCCGCCGACGATGGCGGGCGGCGTGCTGACCGCGCACGTGGTGCCCCAGGGGGGCGTCTTCCGCGGCACCTCGGCGCTCATGGCCCTCGACGGCTGGACCTGGGAGGACATGCTGCTCGAGGCGCCGGTCGGCGCCCACCTCTCCTACCCGGCGCTCCTGCCCTCCAGCCGGGGCTGGCGCCGCCAGTCGGCCGAAGAGGTCGAGAAGCGCAAGAACGAGGCGCTCGAGGCGATCGAGCGCACGCTGGACGACGCCGAGGCCTACGGTAAGGCGCTGCGCGCGGCGGCCGACGGCCTCGGGCCGGCGGTCGAGAAGAACGCCAAGCTCGAGGCGCTGCTGCCGGTGCTGGCCGGCGAGCTGCCGCTCTTCATCGAGGCCGCCGAGCGAACCCAGATCGAGAGCGCCCTCGAGTGGGCCGAGAAGCGCGGGCTGGACAACCTCGTGCTGGTCGCCGGGCCCGACGCGGCTCATCTGGCCGAGGAGCTCGCCGAGCGCCAGATCCCGGTGATCCTCGACGGGGTGCTGGAACAGCCCCCGCGCGACTGGGAGCCCTACGACACCGCCTACACCGCCGCGGCCCGCCTCTACGAGGCCGGCGTTCGCTTCTGCATCGGCGACGGCGGCGGCGGCTTCGGCGCCGCCAACGCGCGCAACCTGCCGTTCCACGCCGCGATGGCGGCGGCCTTCGGGCTGCCGCCCGAGGTGGCGCTGCGCAGCGTGACGCTCTCGGTCGCCGAGGTCCTCGGCGTGGACGACCGGCTGGGCTCGCTCGAGCCCGGCAAGGACGCGACGTTCATCGCCACGGACGGGGACCCGCTGGAGATCCTCACCCGGATCGAGCGCGCCTGGATCGGCGGCCAGGAGGTCGACCTCTCGGCGGACCGCCAGAAGCGGCTCTACGAGAAGTGGCGCGCGCGGCCGCGGCCGGCGGACTCCACGAAGACCGAGTAGGCCGCGTCCCCACCGGGACGGGTCGGCACCGGCGACCTTCGAAGAGGGCCGCTTGGCTCATCCGGGCGCTCCCCCCAGGGGAGAGCGCGGGCGACCTTCGAAGAGCGCCTGCGCGACTCGCCGGGGGGACTCCCCCAGGGGACGGCGCGAGCCACTCGGACTTTGGCGGGGGGCTCGCGCCTGCGCTCCGCGTGCGCGCCGGCCGGCCGGCCCTTCAGAGGACGGTGTGGGCGCTGGCGGAGAGCCCCCTGGAGGGAGTCCCCTCGGCGAGTCGCGCAGGCGGACTGTGGAGGCTGTCGGTGCGCGCCGGCCGGCCGGCCCTTCAGAGGACGGTTTGGGCGCTGGCGGAGAGCCCTCCTGCCAGGGAGTCACTGCGGCGGGTTCCGCGGGCGGACTGCGGAGGCCTGGCGTACGCGCGCACCCGCCAGCCCCTGGGTCGATCGCTTGAGCGCCGACCTGTCGCGGACGGGCTCTGTTCCGGCCGGTCCTCCGCGCGGTCGCCGCGGAGGCGGGTCCGTCTCCGCCTCGTCGGAGGCGACCTCGACGACGATCTTGCCGAAGAGGCCGCCGGCGGCTAGGGCCGCGTAGGCTTCGGCGATCCGCTCGAAGGGAAGCACCCGGTCGACGACCGCGGCCAGGCGCCCGTCGGCGAGCCGCTCGGCCGCGAACTCGCCGAAGGCCCGCACCAGGGCGGCCTTTTCGGGGCGCGGCCGCGGCCTCAGGACCGAGCCGACGATCCGCAGCCGCCGCCCCAGGACGAGCCCGAGATCGACCTCGGCCCGGGCGCCGGCGAGAAGGCCCAGGAGCACCAGCCGGCCGCCCGGGGCGAGGCAGGCGAGGTGGTCGCCGAGCCGCGACCCGCCGACGAGGTCGAAGACCACCTCCACCCCGGCGCCGCCGGTGGCGCGGCGCACCCGCTCCGGGAGCTCCCCGTCGTCGGGAAGGGCCGCGGCCGCGCCGAGCGCCGCCAGCCGCTCGAGCCGCCCGGGATCGCGGCCGGCGGCGATCGGGACCGCCCCCAGCTCGCGCGCGAGCTGCACCGCGAAGCTGCCGACGCCGCCGGTGGCGCCCGTGACCAGCACCCGCTCGCCGGGCGCCAGGGCGGCCTCGCCGACCAGGTTCGTCCAGGCGGTGAGCGCGGCCTCGGGCAGCGCCGCGCCGTCGGTCCACGAGAGCCCGTCCGGCAGCGCCAGGAGCTGCCCCGCCGGCACCGCGGCGCGCTCGGCGTGGCCGCCGCCGGCGAGGAGCGCCATTACCCGGTCGCCGGGGCGCCAGCCCGCCACTCCGGGGCCGATCTCGAGGATCTCGCCGGCGCACTCGAGACCCGGCACCTCGGGCTCCCCCGGCGGCGGCGGGTAGCGGCCGGCGAGCTGCAGCAGGTCGGCGTGGTTGATCGCGGTGGCGCGGACCGCCACCAGCACTTCGCCGGCGCCGGCGACCGGCTCGGCGACCTCGCCGACGGCCGGGCGGCCGCGGGCGTCGGGGGCGGGCAGGACGGCCCGCATCAGGTCGCCTCGCCGCCGCCCTCGAGCCATCGCCGGCGCTCCAGCCGGTAGCTCGCGAAGCGGTCCTCCGGACCCCATTTCGGGCCGGGGTCGCGCTCGCTCCCGGAGTGCCGGAAGCCGGCCTTCTCGAGCACCCGCCGCGAGGCCCGGTGGTGCTCCAGGCAGGAGGCCCGCAGCGTCTCGAGACCGAGCTCGGAGAAGGCGAAGCGGACGACGCCGCGGGCCGCCTCCGTGGCGAAGCCCCGGCCCCAGAAGGGGCGCCCGATCCAGTAGCCGAGCGTGGCGCCGCCGTCCTCGATCCCCCGGATCCCGCACAAGCCGACCAGGCGCCCGCCGGCGACGACGGCGAAGTCGAACCGGCTCCCCCGCTCGCGGCCGGCCAGCGAGTCGCGCACGAACTCGCTCGCGCCGTCCTCGGGGTAGGGCTCCGGCAGATTGGTGGTGCGGGCGATCTCCGGGTCCGCCGCCAACTCCTGGATCGCCGGCGCGTGGCCCTCGGCGAGCGGCTCGAGCCGCACTCCGTCCCCGCCCATCGCCGGCGATCGTAGCAGCAAAGAGAAGGGCCGGCCCCGCGGGGGGACCGGCCCGGAACGTCCCGTCGGGAAACCTCAGGTCGAGGCGGCGACCGGCGACTTCTCCTCCGCGGCGGCGGCCACCTTCGGGCCGGGCGCGGCGAGCCCGGTCTTGGCCGGCGTCGCGGACATCGCGCCCTGCTCGAGGAAGGCGTAGCGGCCGTCTAGCACCCGGACGCCGGTCTTGTACTTGGCGACGTCGTCGTTGCGCCACAGCTCGTGGAAGAGCCGGTTCACGGTGCGCCGCGAGCTGCGGCAGAAGACGTCGGCCAGCTCGCTCGCCTGGCGCGCCGCGGGGTGCCCGGCCTTGGCCATCGCGTGCGCCCGGCTGACGCTCGCGGCCATCGCGAAGAGCTCGTTGGCCACGTCCACGAGGCGGAACAGGAAGCCCTGCTTGTTCTGCAGCCGGGCCTTGTGGACGAGCATGCCGTGGAGGACCTGGCGCGAGAGCTTGCGGGTCTTGCGCTCAACGAAGCGCAGGTGGCCGGCCAGCCGGCCGAAGCCGGAGTAGCGCGGCCAGCGCGACCAGCCCAGCCAGCGCGTCGGATACCAGACGGCGTAGAAAGCGGCGCTGCGCGCCAGCGCCGCGAGCTTCTCGCCGGCGCCCTTGTCGGGATCGATCAGCGCTCCGGCGACCTCGAGGTGCTTGTCCACGGCCTCGCGGGCCATGAAGAGGTGCATGATCTCGCTGGAGCCCTCGAAGATCTTGTTGATGCGGTAGTCGCGCATCAGGCGCTCCACCCCGATCGGGTCCTCGCCGCGGGCGGCGAGCGAGCTCTCGGTCTCGTAGCCGCGGCCGCCGCGCACCTGCATCGTCTCGTCCACGACCCGCCACGTGTGGAACGTGTTCCACTCCTTGCAGGCCGCCGCCTCGAGGCGGATGTCCACGTCGCTGCGGTCGGCCATGGCGGTGGAGATGTCGGCGACCGACTCCATGGCGAAGGTATAGGAGGCCATGTCGGCGATCTTGTGGGCGATCGCCTCGTGCTTGCCCACCGGCTTGCCCCACTGCACCCGCTGGCTCGCCCACTGGCGGCAGATCTCGATGCACGACTGCGCGGCGCCCACCGAGCCGTTGGGGATCGACAGCCGCCCGTCGTTGAGGGTGGTC
>JBFJMD010000162.1:0-5949 GCA_041634115.1 Thermoanaerobaculia bacterium
ATCGAACCCGCGACCAACGGCTTGGAAGGCCGGGAATCGGGCGTTGACCCGCCGCCCTCAGCCCGCCGCGCGCCGCCGATCGACTCCCGGCCGCGGCAGCAGGCGGCCGTTGCCTTCGACCAGCAGCCGGCGGAAGGTGGCCGGCAGCAGCGGGCGGCTGAAGTAGTAGCCCTGGAGCAGCTCGCAGCCCTCGCGCTTGAGAAAGTCGATCTGCTCCTCGGTCTCGACCCCCTCGGCGACGACCTCGAGGCCGAGCTTGCGGCCGAGGATGGCGATGGTGCTGACGATGACCCGGTCGTGCGGGTCGTCGAGCCCGAAGACGAAGGTGCGGTCGATCTTGAGCTTGTCGAGCGGGAACTTGCGCAGGTACTCGAGCGAGGAGTAGCCGCGGCCGAAGTCGTCCAGGGCGAAGCGCACGCCGCGCTCGCGCAGCCGCTCGAGCGCTTCGGCCGCCGCCGGGTTCGCCTGCATCAGGATCCCCTCGGTCAGCTCCAGCTCGAGCAACTCGGGGGCGAGACCGGTCCGCTTCAGCACCCGCTCGACGGTCTCCTCGAACTGCGGGCTCTTGAGCTGCACCGCCGAGAGGTTGACGGCGACCGGGATGCCGAACCCGGTGCGGTCCTGCCAGAGCTTCGCCGCCTCGCAGGCCTGCTGCAGCACCCACTCGCCGATCGGCACGATCAGGCCGCTGGCCTCGGCGATCGGCACGAACTCCGCCGGGCCCACCAGCCCCCGCTTCGGATGGCGCCAGCGCAGGAGCGCCTCGGCCGCCACCACCGTGGCGCCGGGCAGCGCGATCTGCGGCTGGTACTCGACGAACAGCTCGCGGCGGGCGAGCGCGCCGTAGAGGTCCTGGCCCAGCTTCATCCGCTCGCGCACCGCCAGGTCCATCTCCTCGGCGTAGAACCGGTAGGTGGCCCGCCCCTCGTCCTTCGCCCGGTAGAGCGCCAGGTCGGCGTTCTTGATCAGGTGCCGGGGATCGGCCTCGCCAGGCGGAAAGACGGCGATGCCGATGCTGGCGCTGATGTGGATGTCGCGCTCCAGCACTTCGAACGGGCGCTCGAAGGCCGCGATCAGACGCCGCGCCAGCCCCGAGGCGTTCTCGACGTCGTCGAGCTCGGTCTGGACGATGCCGAACTCGTCGCCGCCGAGGCGCGCGAGGGCGCTCTTCGCCCGCAGCATGCCGCCCAGCCGCTTGGCGACCGAGACCAAAAGCTCGTCCCCCGCCGAGTGCCCGAAGGTGTCGTTGACGTCCTTGAAGTGGTCGAGGTCGAGCACCAGCAGCGCCAGCCAGCGGCCCGAGCGCTCGGCGCGCTCGAGCTCGATCTTGAGCCGCTCGGTGAAGTCGTAGCGGTTCGGCAGGTCGGTGAGGAAATCGTGCCCGGCCATGTGCCGCAACCGCTCCTCGGCCTCGAGGCGCGCCGAGACGTCCTCCTGCACGACCACGAAGTGGGACACCCCCTTGCCGTGGCCGGCGAGCGGGGTGACCGTCTGCTCCACGGTGTAGGCGCCGCCGCCGCGATTCCGGTTCACGACCTGGCCGCGCCAGACCTGGCCCGGCGACAGGCTCTGCCAGAGGCCCGGGTCGCAGCCCGGCTCCGGGCGCCCGTTGCACAGGAAGTCGGGGGTGCGGCCGAGCACGTCCTCCTCCTCGTAGCCGCTCAGCCGGCAGAACGCCAGGTTGACCCACTCGATCCGCCCCTCGCGGTCGGTGATGAAGATGGCGTTCGCAACCGACTTCATCGCCGCCCCCTGCAGCCGGAGCCGCTTCTCCACCCGGCGGCGGAAGGTGATGTCGCTGTAGATGCCGAAGATGCCGATCTGCCGGGTGCCGTCGAATATCGGGTAGCCGAGGATCCGCACGTCCACCAGCGAGCCGTCCTTGCGGCGGCGCGCCCGCTCGGCGGCGGCGATCCGCCCCTGCATCGCGCGCTCGGACAGCGCGCTGGCCTCGCCGAAGGAATTCGCCGGCACGATGAGCTCGTTGATCGGCTGGTCGCGCGCCTCCTCCGCCGAGTAGCCGAAGAGCCGCTCGAAGCCCCGGTTGACGTCGATCACCCGATCTTCGGGGTCGAGCAGCACGATTCCGTCGGGGGAGTTCTCGAAGAGCTGCCGGAAGTAGACGTTGTCGAGCTGGCGCACCTCCGTCGGGTCCGGCCGATCCAGGCCCTCGGCCGGCGCCGTCTCGGCGCCCGCCGCCATCGTCTCGGTATCGGCCTGTCGCCCGTCCATTCGCGCTTCACTCCGCCCGCAAACACGGCATCGCCCCAGTCTGGACCCACCCGCCGCGCTCTCGCTAGGGAATCTTCCACTGCCGTCGGGTACCGGCGGGCCCGCGGTTTTCCGATTAGAATCGGGCCAGAGCTCCCGGGGGAAAAGGAACGCGCGATGCAGCACTCGATCCAGGTCGGCGGCCGGCAAGTCCCACTTCCCGAAGAGATCGACCTCGCCGAGTGGGCGCTGGAGAAGGTCCGCTGGCAGAACCCCCGGATCCGCGCCCTGCTCGGCTGCGTGCGGCTGATCGAGGAGGTGATGGACAGCAACTTCGCCATCCTCCACTGCTCGCCCGAGCGCCTGCGCAAGATCCGGCTGCAGGTGGCGCGGGTCTCGAGCCTGATCCGCGGCGACATCGCGCCGCTGCTCGCCGCGCCGTCCAAGGTCCCGCGGCTCGAGAGCGCCCTGCGATCCGCCGAGGACGGCCTGCGGCACCTGGACGCGACCGCGCTGACCGAGGTCGAGCGGCTGGCGACCTCCCCCGAGCAGCTCGACCCGGTCGAGACCCGCAAGCTGCTGTGCGTGGCGATCGGCAAGATCCACTCCTTCCTCCAGGACGCCTTCGGTCAGATCATGGAGGCGGACCCGCGCAGCCTCTACGACGCGGACTACTTCCTCTCGCAGCGCTTTCCGCGCGACATCGAAGAGGCGGAGTGGCTCTACACCACGGTGGACCGGCTGCAGACGCAGCTCAAGACCCTGGGCCCGACGAGCGCCTCACGGCTGCTGGAGCTGGCCGAGTTGATCCTGCGCGACCGGCGGCTGCCGGCGGACGGCGTCTGGGAGGAGGCGGCGAGCGTGCTGCGGGCGATGCGCGAAGACCTGCAGCCGCTGCTCAAGGAGGTGCTGGCGCTCAAGGGAATCCGCTTCGACGAGATGGAGATGCTCGACCGCCACGCCGAGGAGATCCCCGCCCGCTGCGCCCTGGCGCTGGAGCAGCACGGGCTCGGACTCCGGGTCGAGGAGCAGTGCGCCGCCGTGGACGACGGTCTGGCGGCGACCCGCGAGGCCCTCTGCGAGCGGCTGGCGCTCTTGCTCGAGCAGCTGGGCCGCTCGCTGCAGGACCTGCAGGCGTTCATTCCGCTCTGGCTCAACAACATCGCCCTGCGCCGGGCGCTGATGCTCGAGCGGCCCGTCGAATGAGAGAATCGCGCTCGAGATCGGAGGCCCGGACATGAGATCGACGACGACTCGGCGAACCGCTCCCCTGCTGCTCGCGCTCGCCCTGCTGGCGGCGCCGCTCGCCGCCGGCCCGGACCTGCCGAAGAAGGTCGCCAACGCCCGACTCGCCTTTCTCGAGCTGCTCGAGACCCCCGACCGCGGCGTGCCCAAGCGGCTGCTCGACGACTGCAAGTGCATCGCGATCCTGCCCAACGTGATCAAGGGCGCTTTCGGCTGGGGCGGCAAGCACGGCCGCGGGGTGCTCGCCTGCCGCCACGAGGGGGGCTGGAGCCCGCCGATCTTCGTGACCCTGACCGGCGGCAGCTTCGGCTTCCAGATCGGCGCCCAATCGACCGACGTCGTGCTCTTCTTCATGACCACCCGCAGCGTGCGCTCGCTGCTCGAGAGCCGCTTCACCCTGGGCGGCGACGTCAGCGTCGCCGCCGGCCCGCTCGGCCGCTCGGCCGAGGCCGCGACCGACCTCAAGCTGAAGGCCGAGATCTACTCCTACGCGAAGGCGCGGGGGCTGTTTGCCGGCATCTCCCTCGCGGGGTCGCGGCTGGCCCCCTACCAGAAGGGGATCAACCGCTACTACGGCCAGCGCCTGTGGCCCGACAAGATCCTGTTCGAGGGCGAGGCGCCGAGGCTGCCCACGGAAGCGCGGGAGCTGATCCGGGCGCTGCCCTAGCCCGCCTCAGCGCCCGTCGCCGCCCGCGGACAGCGTCTCCGCGACCGCGCTTCTCACGTCCTGGAGCCCTTCGCGCATGCGGTCGAGGTGGGTGCGGAAGGACAGCACGCAGATCCTCAGCACGAATCGTCCGCCGACCCGGGTCCCGGTCAGGTGGACGCGCCGGCGGGCGTTGATCCGCTCGAGGAGCTCGCGGTTGGCGCGGTCCGCCTCCTCGGCCCCGGCTCCGGGCAGGGCGAGCCGGAAGGCGACGATCGAGAGCTGCGGCTCGGCCACGAGCTCGAGGCCGTCGATCTCGCGCAGCTCGGACGTCGCCCACTCCACTAGGTCGAGCTTCTCGTCGAGCGCCTCCCGGAAGACCTCGACGCCGTGGAGCTTGAACGGCAGCCAGACCCGCAGGCCGCGGAAGCCGCGCGAGAGCTCGGGCGAGAGCTCGGAGAAGTCGAAGAAGTCGGGGTCCTCCTGCAGGCTCGGCATGTAGTCGGCCCGCAGGTGGTGGGCGCGGCGCAGGGTGGCCCGGTCGCGCACCAGCAGGCAGCCGGTGCCGTAGGGCAGGAAGAGACCCTTGTGCGGATCGAGGGTGACGGAGTCGGAGCGATCGAGGCCGGCGAGGCGCTCGCGGCCGCGCTCGGTCAGGGCGAAGAAGCCGCCGTAGGCGGCGTCGACGTGCAGCCAGAGGTCCTCGCGGCGGGCGATCCGCGCGATCGCCTCGAGGTCGTCCACGGCGCCGGTGTTCGTGGTGCCGGCGCTCGCCACGACCAGGAAGGGCCGCCGTCCGGCGCGCCGGTCGCGCCCCACCGCCTCCTCCAGCGCCGCCGGCGGCAGCCGGAAGGAGCCGTCGGAGGGCAGGACCCGGACGCTCGCGGCCGGGAAGCCGGCGAGCGTCGCCGCCTTGACGGCCGAGTGGTGGACCTGGTCCGAGGCGTAGATCGTGCCGCCCAGGAAGTCCTCGGGCAGCCGGTCGCGGCGGGCGGTGACGACGGCGGTGAAGTTGGCGAGCGAGCCGCCGCTCGAAAGGAACCCGGCGGCGGCGTCCGGGTAGCCGACGATCGAGCAGAACCAGCGGATCACGTTGGATTCGAGCTGCACCAGGCCGGGCGCCGCCGCCCACACCCCGACGTAGCGGTTGACCGAGCCGGCGATCAGGTCCGCGAGCGCCGACTGGAAGAGGCCGCCGCCCGGGATGTAGGCGAGGTACCCGGGGCCGGCGGTGTTGAACGATTTCGGCACCGCGCGCTCGAAGAGCAGCGCCAGCAGCTCCTCGAGCGGCGCCCCCTCGCTCGGCAGCCCCTCGACCCGGGACGGGGCGAGGTCCGCTCCGCCCTCGACGTCCGCCGCCGGCTGCCGCGGCAGCGAGACGATGTGCTCGACGATGCGCTCCATTGCCAGGTCGACCTGGCGGCGCATCTCCTGCGCGGAGAGCTCGAGCGGATGGTCGGCCATGGTCCGGGAAAGATACCCGATCCGCTCACCCGGCGCGGCTCCGGGGCGATACCTCGCAGGCGGGCGAACGGGGGTCGCGCCCGCACCCGCAGGGGGCGCATCCGATGGAAACGCCCGGCACGGGTCCGGGCGCTACCGTTTCCGCCAGATCGAGCGGGCGACCTCTGCCCAGGCTCGCCCCTCGCCGTCGGCCGGCTCCGGCAGGCGCTCGTGGCCGCCCACCACCAGCAGGCCGCGGGGCGCGGTCGCCTCCGCGAAGCGCGCGAGCACCTGCCGCTGGGCCGCCTCGTCGAAGTAGGTGAAGGCCAGATTGCGGCAAAAGACCGCGTCGAAGACGCCCTCGGGGCTCTCCCGGCGCACGTCGCCCACCGCCAGGCGCACCC
>JBFJMD010000163.1:0-5903 GCA_041634115.1 Thermoanaerobaculia bacterium
GCGGCGCCCCCCATGACCACGCAGCGGCCGATCCGCGAGGCGAACCCGGGATCGCGCTCGAGCGCCAGCGCGACGTTGGTGAGCGGACCCAGGGTGACGAGAGTCGCGCCGGGGCGGGCGAGCGAGCGCTCGACGAGCGCGTCGGCGGCGTGGCCGGGGGCGGCGGCGAGCGCCGGCGGCGGGTAGCCGACGTCGCCCAGGCCGTCCTCGCCGTGGAACCAGTGCGCGTAGACCGGCTCGCGGGCGAGCGGCCGCTCCGCGCCGCGGTAGACCGGGGTCGTGGCGCCGCAGAGCTCGACCGTGAGCAGAGCGTTCAGCACCCCGCGGTCGACCGCCACGTTGCCCGCGACCACGGTGATCGCCTCGACCTCGACCGCCGGCGAGCGCAGGGCCATGATCAACGCCACCGCGTCGTCGGAGGCGGTGTCGGTGTCGATCAGGAGACGCTTCGACATCGGCCGGCGCTCACCGCTCGGCCCAGGCGCGGGCGATCTCGGCGGCGAGGGCGGCGTTGGCGACGAGCAGATCGACGTTGGCCGCCAGCGTGCGCCCGCCGCTCGCCACGGCGAGCCGCTCCAGCAGGAAGGGGGTGGACGCGGGGCCGGCGACGCCGGCGCCGGCCGCCTCGGCCAGCGCCCCCTCGATCAGCCGCTCGGCCTCGTCCCGGCCGAGGGCGCTGGCGGCGGGCGGCGGGTGCGCGAACAGGATGCCGCCGGGCGCTCCCAGCTCCCAGTGGAGGCGCATGACCTCGGCCGCCTCGGCCGCCGTCTCCACCCGGTGCGGGAGCTGGAGGCCGGACTCGCGCGCGTGGAAGGCGGGGAGCTCGCCGGTGCGAAAGCCGACGACGGGCACCCCCAGGGTCTCGAACGCCTCGAGGGTCCGGGCGAGGTCGAGGATCGACTTCGCGCCGCTGGCGACCACCGCCAACGGCGCGCGGGCGAGCTCGGGCAGGTCCGCCGACACGTCGGAGCCGTCGCCGCGATGGACGCCGCCGACGCCGCCGGTGGCCAGGACGCGGATGCCGGCCCGGGCCGCCAGCCGGGCCGTGGCCGCGACCGTGGTGCCGCCGTGGCCGCCGCGGGCGAGGAGCGGCGCGAGATCGCGGACGCTGGCTTTGGCCACCTTCTCGCCGTCGGCCAGCAGGCGCAGCTCGTCCGCCGAGAGCCCGACGACCGCGCGTCCGCCGACGAGCCCGATCGTCGCCGGCAGCGCGCCCGCCGCCCGAACCGCGTCTTCCATGCGGGACGAGGTCTCGAGGTTCAGGGGGCGCGGCAGGCCGTGGGAGAGGAGGGCGGATTCGAGCGCCACCACCGGCCGTCCCGCGCCGAGCGCCGCCGCGACGTCGGGCCGGACCGCGAGCGGAGCGCTCAAGGTCCGCGGTCCCCACGGCCGAGGCGGCGGCGGTCGGCGGTTCGGCTCATCGACGTCGGGATTCTAACCCCGCGCCCGCGCCCCGGCGCCGCCGCGGCGGGCCGCGGCCCTCCTTGACAATCCGCCGGGCCTGTGCCGTGATTCTCGAGCTCCCGGCCGGGACGGATCTGCCGCTCCCGGAACCTCGTCGGGAGCCCGGGAGGACTTCCCACCGTGAGTCGATTCCTCTCTTCGGGACGGGACCGTTGCGCCGGCGCGCTTCTGGTCTCCGCCCTCGCCGCCTTCGCGCTCGCCGCGCCCGGCCTCGCCCAGCCCGAGTACGGGCGCCTGGCCGTCGGCATCCTGTCGCCGGACGCTTTCGTCGGTCGGCCGGTGATGGTCTCCGCCGTCCAGGACGGCCGCATCGTCACCCAGTACGAGGTGAACCTGTCCAAGGCGCCGAACAAGGCCCACGTGACCCTGGACCGGCTGGCGCCGGGAACCGCGGACGTCCGCGTCGAGGGCGACGGCCTGGTGACCGAGGTGAAGCGCGGCGTCCAGGTCTTCGCAGGCCGGGACGGCCTGCTTCAGTTCGTGGTCCAGCCGGGGGAGGGGGTGCACACGGTCGAGTACGCGATCGGGGGCCTGGCCCGGGAGGAGGTGGCCGCGCGGCTGATGAAGCTCGAGGCGGCGGTCTCGGGCCTGGAGGCCCGGCTCGTCAAGCCCTAGCCGGAAGGGCCGCGCCCGGTGGGGGCGGCGGGGTCCGGAGGTTAGTATCGGGGCATGGAGACCCGGACCCCTCTACCCGATCCGACCCTCGCGCTCGACGACTTCTGGCACTGGCTGGTCCTGCACCCCAACTGCATCCTGCGGGCGGGGACCCAGGACGCGCTCGTCTACGACGACGAGGACCTCCACTGGCATTTCTCCTCCGAGGGGCCCGAGACCTTCCTCGTCCAGGTACTGCGCGGCAAGAGGATCCTGGGGGAGATCCTGATCGCGCGGGAGCACGTCGCCTACGTCCAGGCGATGGCCGGCGACCAGGAAGGGGAGTTCGTCTTCGAGCTGATCGCGGAGAACGAGGCCGAGCGCGTGGCGGCCTACTTCTTCGTGCTGTCGCACGGGTACGACGCCGAGGAGCCGTCGACCCTGCGCCGGGTGCATTAGGTCGGGTCAGATCGCGACCAGTCTCCGCATCGGGCGCGAGCGCTCGTCGAACCGGCGAAGGCCCTCTTCGCGGGCGATCGCCTTCGCCTCGCGCATCTCGGCGGGGCTCACCCGCCGGCCGATGTCGGCGTAGCGCTCCGGCTGCTGGACCACCCTGCCGGCCGGCGCGTACTGGTCCATCAGGTTGACGTAGGTGTCCGGGGAGAGCTCCCGGGCCAGGAACCGCATGACCCCGCGGGTGCCGGCCAGGCCCCCGGGCATCACCAGGTGCCGCACCAGCAGCCCGCGCAGCGCCAGGCCGTTCTCGTCGAAGACCAGGTCGCCGACCTGGCGGTGCATCGCTCGGATCGCCTGCCGGGCCCGCTCCGGGTAGTCCTCGGCGTAGACCAGCCGCTTGGTCGTCGCCCCGTCCCAGAACTTGAAATCCGGCATGTAGACGTCCACGACGCCGTCGAGCAGCTCGATCGAGTGCAGCGAATCGTAGGCGCTGGTGTTGTAGACGATCGGCAGCGAGAGTCCGCGCCCCGCGGCGATGTCGATCGCTTCGAGCACCTGCGGCACCACGTGCTCCGGGGTGACGAAGTTGATGTTGTGGCAGCCGCGGTCCTGGAGGTCGAGCGCCACCGCGGCGATCGCCTCGGCCGTGAGCTCGCGGCCGTTGCCCTGCCAGGAGATGTCGAAGTTCTGGCAGAAGACGCAGCGCAGGTTGCAGTAGGAGAAGAAGATCGTGCCGGAGCCCCGCCAGCCGCGCAGGCAGTCCTCCTCGCCGAAGTGGGGGAAGGCGCTCGCCACCTGGGCGTGGCGGCCGGTGCGGCAGACGCCGGTCTCGTCGGCCAGGCGATCGACGTCGCAGTCGCGGGGGCAGATCCGGCAGGTGCGGAGCGCCGCGAGCCCCTCTTCGACCTTGGCGGCGAGGCGGCCCGAGGCCCGGGTCTCGAGATAAGCGGGCTTGAACGACCGACGCGGCCGGACGAACGACTCCAACGAGCCGGGAAGCCGTTCCACGGATCGAGAATAGCAGAGAAAGGGGGTCATTCGCGGCCCGAAGCGTGCGAGAATGGTCCGGGCAGGCCGGGCGGGACCGAGCCGAGGCGAATATGGCGATCTACGAGTTCCACTGTCGCAAGTGCAAGAAGGACTTCGAGGTCGAGCGCGCCGTCTCCTCCTACGACGCTTCGAAGTTCCGCTGCCCGAAGTGCAAGGGCAAGCAGATCGAGCGTCGCTGGACCAGCGTCTTCGCGGTCACCTCGAAAAAGAGCTGAACCGGCGTTCGGGGTGAGAGGGGAGGGGTCGGGAAGCTAGACGTTGGCCCGGGAGGCCTCGGGCGACTCCTCCGCGGGACCCAATGGATGGCGGATCTCGCCGAGAAGGCGAGGCGCGAACTCCAGGGTTGCGGCGCCTGCGGCGCGCCGCTCGTCCCAGTGACCGCGCAGGAGCTTCCTGAGCGCCTGGTAGGCGGCGACGCAGCCCGCGAGGACGGGAAATACGAGCAGACCGAGCGTGAAGCTGAGCCAGTCCATTCCCTGTTCCTCTCCCCTCCTCGGGCCGTCGCCGCCGAGGGCGTGGCGACAAACCGCCTGGTCGTCTTTTTAACACAAGATATAGAAGTCCGTCAATCCGTAGGCCCCAGATCTTGTGGTCGGTTCCTCCGCCGCCCGTGGGGAATCCGTATACTGTGTCCGGTCGTGAAGATCTACGGTCTGGATTTCACCAGCGCGCCGGCGCGGACCAAGCCGATCACGCTCGCCGACGCCGAGCTCAGCGGCGAGCGGCTGGACGTCGCGGGCGTCCACCGGATCCCCTCCTTCGCGGGCTTCGAGATGGGCCTGGAGGCTGCCGGCCCCTGGGTCGCCGGAATGGACTTCCCCTTCGGTCAGCCGCGGCGCCTGATCGAGGCGCTCGCCTGGCCGCCGGACTGGAGCGAGACCGTGGATCGGGTGGCCGCCATGCCCCGCGAGGAGTTCGAGAAGCTGCTGACCGTCTACAAGGCGCGCCGCCCGAAGGGCGACAAGGAGCACCTGCGAACGACGGATCGCATCGCCGAGTCGCTCAGCCCGATGAAGCTCTACGGGGTGCCGCTGGCCAAGATGTACTTCGAGGGGGCGCCGCGGCTGCGGGCGACGGGGCTGAGCGTCGTGCCCTGCCGCCCGAGCGCGGACTCCCGGGTGGTGGTCGAGGCCTACCCGGCGCTGGTCGCGCGGCGGATCCTCGGCCGCCGCAGCTACAAGGGCGGCGGCGCCAAGGCCGACGAGCGGCGGCGGGCCCGGCGAGACCTGGTGGCGGCGCTCGGCGGCGACCTCGTGGCCGGGGCGTACGGCCTCCGGGTCCGGGTCGGCGCCTACCTGGCGGAAGAGCTGGTGGCCGACCCGGGCGCCGACCTGCTGGACGCCGTCCTCAGCGCGATCCAGGCGGCGTGGGCGCACACGCGGCGGTCCTCGAACCACGGCGTGCCGCGCGCCTGCGACCCGCTGGAAGGCTGGATCGCCGACCCCGCCACCGCCGTTCCCGGCGCGCGCTGATCCGAGAAATCGACGGCAGATCGCCGAAGAGAGGGCCGGGCGCTGCCACCCGGTGGCCGAAGAGCCGTGCCGGGCGGTGGCGCCCGGTCGCCGCAAAGAGTGCCGGGCGGTGGCGTCCCTGCCCCACCTGGAGGGTGGGGAAGGGACCGAGGGTTTGGGGGGGTGATCCGATAAATCTCCCGCCTGCGGCGGGGCGCCGTGGCACGGCCCGGACCGCCGCTCCGCCGAGCTCGACCTACCTCGACTCTGCCTCGAAGCCCGGGATCTCGGAGCAGTCGATCGACTCGCCGTTGGCCGTGCAGTCGCAGCCCGCGTCGCCGCACTCGACGCGCACCTCGCAGGTCTCGACGTCGCCGCAGTCGTAGCCGATCTCTCCGGCGAGCGCGGGCCCGCAGTCCTCGCCGTCGCCGCACTCGATCCGCACCTTGCGCAGCTTCATGCCCGGCGACAGGCCGGCGACGTGGCCCACGGAATGGCCCGAGGCCTCTCGGACCTCGATCGTCGGGCTCAGGGTGAGCTGCCGGCCGTCGCGCCACACCTCGAGCGCCACGCTCCGGCCCGCCTCGGCCATTCCGATCTTGCGGGCCAGGGCGCCGGCCGAAACGACCCGGGCGTCGCCGACCGCGGCGATGATGTCGCCGACCGCGACGCCTGCCTGCTCGGCCGGGCTGCCGGCGACGACCTTGGCGACCATCACGCCGGCGCCCTCGGGAGCGCCGAAGTGGACGCGCAGCTCGGGGGTCAGCTCGGTGAGGCCGACGCCGAGAAAGCCCCGCGGCCCGCCGGCGTGGGCCTCGACCCACTCGTGGCCGCCGCCGTGGACCTCGTGGCGCTCGCCGTGCTCGTCGACGAAGACCTTGCGGATGA
>JBFJMD010000164.1:0-5888 GCA_041634115.1 Thermoanaerobaculia bacterium
CCCCCCGACGAGGCCTGTTCGGAGCGCTATCCCGCCGATCTGCGCGACCGCTGGGGGGCGACGCTCCTCGAGTTCCAGCTCCGCGGCCTGCTCGCGCACCGGCTGCTCCACGCCGACCCCAACCTCTCGAACTTCGCCTTCCGCGAGGACGGCAGAATCGTGGTCTACGACTTCGGCTGCCTCAAGGCGATCCCCGACTGGCTCGCCGCCGGCTACGCGCGGCTCTTCCGCGCCGCGCTCGCCGGGAACAGCGAGGAGATCCCCGACGTGCTGCGCTCGATCGGCGTCGAGCTCGACGGCGAGCCCCTACCCCACGACCTCGTCGCCCCCTACTTCGCGCTCTTCTCCCAGATCCTGCGCGCGGCGCCCCCCTACACCTTCGGCGAGGACGAGGACCTCTACCGGAAGCTGCTCGAGCTCGGCCTCGCCAACTGGACCAAGGCCACCGGCATCCGTTTTCCCGAGGACATCGTCTTCATCGACCGCTCGCTCGCCGGTCATTTCGGCAACCTCGTCCGCATGCGCGCGACCGGGCCCTGGCGCGATCTGATGGAGCGCTACGCCGGCCCATCACCCCGACGCCCGGGCTCGCGGCGTCCGCGGTCCCTGCGGTCGAAGCGAGGCTAACTCTGCCCCGGAGATTCCTCCGGCTCGGGGCCGGTCGGGAGCGGGACGCAGGTCAAGAGCAGCAGGAAGAACGGAATGGCCGGCACCCGCTGCCGCGCGATGATCCCGAGGTTGCCGAAGGTCAGCCCGATCATCAGCGTGTACGCGACCAGTAGCGGCAGGCCGAAGCGCACCAGCCGGTTGTCGCGCCAGTGCCGCAGCGTGAGCAGGACACGCTCGCGGTTCTTCCACACGAGCCACCAGAGGAGGACCAGCTCGAACGCCGCGAAGGCCGCCGGCAGGTTGTGGACCTCCCAGGGGAAGGGCCGCATCCAGACGTTGACGAAGGCGAGCGGCGCGCCTACGAGTCCCTTGGGCACGCTGCCGATGGCGCTGCCGCCCTGCATCGTCTGCCCGCGCCAGAACTCCACGAACTCGTCCACCTGCGTCGATTCCTCGAGCTCGAAGCGCTCGTCGGCCGCGAACGACCCCATCATGCCGCGGATGGCGAACAGGAAGACGAACACCATCAGCGCGGTCTCGAGCGCGCGGCGCGGCGAAAAGACCTTCCAAGTCCCCAGCCACTGCGCGACCAAGGCCGCCATCGCGACCACCACCGCCACGTGCGGGCGGATGGCGAAGGCCAGCGCCAGGCCCGACAGGAAGACGATCCAGCGGGGCTTGCCGTACCGCCCGACGAAGCCGAGAGTCGCGATGCCGACCGCCAGCAGCGTCACCGCCTCCTTGCCGACGCTCGACGGCCAGTACCAGAGCGAGGGCCAGAGGAAGATCCACGCCGCGAAGCGGATTGCCGCCCGCTCCGAAAGCGCCCGGTGGAAAGCGACCGCGATGAAGTAGAGGCCGGCGAGCGAGAGCAGCGAGAAGACCAGGAACTCGGCGCGGATCGACGGCCCCACGAACGCCAGCGTTAGCCCGGAGACGTTTCGCATGAACGGCGTGCCCCACCAGTGGGCCGACGAGAACCACTGCTCCAGGCCGAGCGCCGAGAGGTCGAAGTCCCAGAGTCGCCGCGCCAGCTCCAACCCGTGATCGTAGTAGGCGAGGGCGTCACCCGAGCGGTAGAACCGCTGGTTGACCTCCAGGCGCGCCATGCTGCCGAAGACGCGAAGCGCCGCTGCCGTGACCACGACCCACGGCGCCAGCCGCACCGGCCGCCGGATGACCGCCGGCACCAGGAGCAGCGCCAGGACGCCGAGGGCGATGAACGCGACGAGATCGTAGGACATGCGCCCCGATGATAGCGAGGCGGATCAGAACAGCTCGAGGTCGCCCAGGCTCCAGTCCCAGCTCTCTTTGCGCATCGGATCCGGCAACCCGCTCTCGAGATGGAGGGCCCGGGCCGTGACCACCGGCCCGACGACCGCCATCGGCAGGAAGCGCGCGCTCTTCAAGACCGCTCTCTCGCCGGACCCGGGAGCGGCGACCGCGACGAGGTAGTCGGCCTCCTTCGCGTCGGCCAGCCGCTCGAGCAGGCCGATCGCCGCCCGCCGGCCACGCTCGTCGGGGCTCATCAGGATCTCGCTCACCTTGGTCTCGCGCAGGCCCGAGCGGATCCTGCTGTTGAAGATGAGCGCGGCGCCCCCGAGGTGGTCCACCGACCAGAGCGCCCGGTACTCGAACTCCGGAATGGCCGCGTAGCGCCATGCCAGATAGCCCGGAGTGCGGGGCGTCCGGTAGGCGCTCCCGGCCGGCCGCTCCCCCCAGGCCGCCAGCACCGCGTTGCGCTCGAGGTACTCGACCAGCTCCGCCGCTCGAGGCAGGTCGGCGAACGGCACGGCGGGGTGCGCCGGGCCGTGCGAGTTGTTGGCCCGCCCGCGCAGGAACCGCAGCGGCTGGATCGGGCGCACCAGTAGCGGCGCCCTCCCCACGACCCCCCATCCCAGCTTGAGGTAGCCGGAGCGCACGACCGGGTTCGGGGTGTTGAAGACGAAGGCGACGCCGTTGCCCGCCATCTCCTCCGCCAGCCGGCCGGTCAGGCTGGAGAAGACCCCTTCCCGACGCCACTCCGCGTGGACCGCGGTGTCCACCGCCCTCACCGCCCGCGCCTCGCGCTCGCCGCTCGCGAACCGCCAGCGCTGGAAGATCCGCAGGCCCACCAGCTCGCCCTCGCTCTCCGCCACGAGGAAGGCGGACTTGCCGAAGGGGTTCTCCAGGTGCTTCCAGCGGAAGAACTCGCTGGTGCGGTGGGTCCCCAGCACCCGGTTCCGGAGCTGGAGCATCGCCGGGAGGTCGTCGGGCTCGGCCGGTCTAATGGTCAGTCCGGCCACCATCTCTCCTTCGCGCCACTTCGCGATAGATCTCCTCGAACCGCTCCACCATGCCGCCGATCCCGAACTGCCGCTCCACCCGCGCCCTCGCCTCGCGGCCCATCTCGCGCCGCAGCCCCTCGTCGGCGATGAGCCGCAGGACCTCCTCCGCCAGGCGGTCCGGGCGCCCGATGGGCACCAGCGCCCCCGTCCGTCCCTCCTCCAGCACTTCCGGGATCCCCCCCACGCGGGTCGAGACCACCGGCAGCTCCATCGCCATCGCCTCGAGCAGCGTGAGCGGCAGGCCCTCGAACTCGGACGAGATCAGGTAGGCGTCCATCGCCGAGAGATAGGGCCCCACGCGCTCCTGGAGTCCCGTCAAGTGGACGGCCCCTTCCAGCCCGGCGCTCGCGACCTGGTGGCGCACCTCTGCCGCGAGCGGGCCGTCCCCCACCACCAGGCCGTGCAGGTCCGGTCGCCGCTCGCGGGCCTTGCGGACGGCCTGCATCCACTCGTCGAGCCGTTTCTGGCGCCGGAAGACCGCGACGGTGCCGACGACCGGCGCCTCGGCGGGGATCCCGTGCCGCCGGCGGACCTCCTGCCGCTCTTCCGGACAGCGCCGGAAGGCCCCGACGTCGATCCCGTTGCGCACCACTTCGACCGAGACCGCGCCGTCGGCGTGGCGGGCGATCGAGCTCGCCACTTCCTCCGAGACCGCCGTGACGCTCTCCTGCCACTTCCAGGTGGCGCGATTTGCCCAGCGGGTGAGTGGGTGGTAGCGCTCCATCAGATTGTGCTCGGTGTAGACCACGGGGACCCCGGCGCCGCGGCCCGCGAGCCGCCCGACGACGCCCGATAGCGGCAGGTGGCAGTGGAGCACGTCGGCCTGCCAGCTCCGCAGAAAGTTCTTCACCCGGCCGACCGCGGACACCAGCGAGGCGTTCGACGGAGCGTCGAAGCAGACGACCTCGGCGCCCAGATCGCGAAGCTCCCCGGCGAGCTGGTCCTTCCACGGCAGCAGGTAGCCGTAGCCGTAGTCGAAGCGCTCGCGGTCCGCCCGCCGCAGGCCTTCCAGCAGCAGGATCTCGGCGCCCCCGCGGCCGAGGCCCTTGATCAGATGGAAGATGCGCAGCGCGCGCTTTTCCCCCCGGGTGGTACCCGTCGTAGCAAGATCCTCCTTCCCCTAAGCTGCGCTGTAATCTTAGCACACGGGAAGCGAGCCGATGGTCAAGAAAACCGCAACAGCACTCGCGAAGGTGGCCTACCTCCTCTTCCTCTTGCTTCTCGCCGAGGCGGGCTCGCGGGCGTACTGGACGCTGGGGAAAGGGGTCCCCTTCTGGCGCCCTGGCGAGATCCTCTACTTCTTCTACCCCGGACTCGAAGAGGCGGCGAAGGAGGAGACCCCGCCAGGCTCGGAGATCTTTCGGGTGCTGCTCCTGGGCGGCTCGGTCCTGGACGACGACCACGGCGCCGTGGGGCCGGCTCTGGGTTCGGAGCTGGAGGCTCGGCTCGGTCGACCGGTGGCGATTCGCAACGTCTCGGAGGCGGGCCACACGACGCTCGACAGCCTCCACAAGTACCGCCGTCTCGAAGGCCGGCGGTTCGACCTCGTCGTCGTCTACCACGGGATCAACGAGGCCCGCGCCAACAACATCTCCGCGGAAGGCTTCCGGGAGGACTACGGCCATTACTCCTGGTACGCCCGGATCAACGCGCTCGAAAAGCACCCCGAGCTCCCCGTCCTCGCGCTGCCCTACACCCTGCACTACGGCTACCTCGCGCTCGACTACCGGCTCCGGCCCGCGGCCTATCTGCCGCGCCACCGGCTGAGCCCCGAGTCGCTCGTCCACGGCGGCGAGACCAAGACGGCCGCGGCCTTTCGGCGAAACCTCGCCAGAATCCTGGACCTCGCGCGCGAGCGCGGCGAGACCGCGGTGCTGATGACCTTCGCCTACTACGTCCCCGACGGCTACAGCGAGGAGGCGTTTCGGGCGAAGACCCTGGACTACGGCCGGCACCTCAAGCCGATCGAGCTCTGGGGCGAGGCCCGGAACGTCGTCGCCGCGCTCGAGGCGCACAACCGGGTCGTCGCGGAGCTCGCCGCCGCCCACCCCGAGGCGGTCTTCGTCGACCAGCAGGCGCTGCTTCCCAAGAGCGGCGAAGTCTTCGACGACGTCTGCCACCTGACCCCCCACGGCTCGCGGCTCTTCGCCCGGAACATCGCCGAACCGGCAGCGACCGGCCGCGGGCCCGAGCCGGCGACCGGCGGCGAGGCGCCCTCGCCCCGGTGATACGCTGCCTTTCGTTCATGTCCCGCGCCGGCGAGCATCCAGAGATCGGGCGTGGCCCATGACCCCGATCTCACGGAGCCGGAGCCCATCCCGTCCCGCCCCCGCGATCAGCGTCGTCCTGCCCACCTGGCAGCGGGCCGCGGTCCTCGGCCGGGCGATCGCCAGCGTCCTCGCGCAGAGCTTCACCGATTTCGAGCTGATCGTCGTCGACGACGGGTCTACCGACTCGACGGAGGAGGCGGTCCGCGCCTTCGACGATCCGCGCGTCGTCTACCTGCCGCGGTCCCACGGCGGCCGCGGCGCCGCCCGCAACGCCGGCGCGGCGGCCGCGCGCGGCCAGGCCCTCACCTTCCTCGACAGCGACGACGAGGCCGGCCCGGAGTGGCTCGGCCGCTTCGCCGCAGCGCTCGCGGAGCCGCGGGTGGGGGTCGTCTTCGGGGGCCTGACCGAGGTCCGCCCGGACGACGCCCGAGCCGCGGTGCGCCGGCTCCTGCCCGCCTCGCTCGGGCCGCTCTTCGACCATCAGTCGGGCCTGCTGCTGGCGGGCGCCTTCGCAGTGCGCCGCGACCTCTTCCACGAGGTCGGCGGCTACGACGAGGCGCTCGACTACGCCGAGAACACCGAGCTCGGGCTGAGGCTCCTGCCCTACTGCCACGACCGGGGCTGGACCGCCGCCACCGTGGCCGAGCCGCTCGTCGTCTACCACCGTCCCGCCGGCCCGGAG
>JBFJMD010000165.1:0-5886 GCA_041634115.1 Thermoanaerobaculia bacterium
CGTGATCATGGAGGGGATCTTCTTCTACGCCGGCTTCGCGATGATGCTGGCGCTGAAGCGGCAGAACAAGATGGTGGGGATCGGCGAGCAGTTCGAGTACATCATGCGCGACGAGAGCCTCCACCTCGCCTTCGGCTGCGACCTGATCAACACGATCAAGGCCGACAACCCCGAGATCTGGTCCCGCTCCTTCCGCGACGAGATCGTGCGGCTGGTCGAGCGCTCGGTCGAGCTCGAGAAGCGCTACGCCTACGACGCCTGCCCCGAGGGGCTGCTGGGGATCAACCCCGAGAAGTTCTCGCAGTACGTCGAGTTCATCGCCGACCGGCGGCTCGAGCGCCTCGCCCTGCCCCGCCTCTACGGCCGCGACAACCCCTTCCCCTGGATGTCGGTCGCCACCGACCTGTCGAAGGAGAAGAACTTCTTCGAGACCCGGGTCACCGAGTACCAGACCGGCGGCGCGCTGACCTGGGACTAGCGGGCGTCCGGGCTCTGCGGCGCCGGCTTCACTCGGCCGGCGGCGGCGCCTGCTTCCACATCCCCAGCACCCGGCCGTCCGGGTCCTCGAAGAGGCAGAGGTGGCCGATGCCCGGCACCTCCATCTCCTCGACCACGATCTTGCCGCCCGCGGCGACGATCCGGTCGCGGTAGGCGGCGAGGTCGTCCACGTCGACGTAGAGGGCCATGTTGCCCGGCCAGGGGCCCTCCTGCGGCGTCATGATGCCGCCGTTGATGCCGCCCTCGCCGCCGGTTTCGACCAGCCGGTAGTCCATCTCCGCGATGTGCTGCACGTTCCAGTCGAAGACCTCGGCGTAGAAGTCCGAGAGCTTCGCCGGGTCCTTCGACCACAGCTCCCAGTGCACGATCGGTCGGCCCATCGGTTCCTCCTTTCGTGATCATCCCCTGGGGTCGCCCGCGGCGGGCTCCCTCAGCGCACCCGCACGCGGGCGAAGCGGCGCTTGCCGACCTTGAACAGATAGGGCTCGTCGCGGGCGGCGAGCTCGCCGCGCGGGTCCTCGAGGCGCTCGCCGTCGGCCGCGACCGCCCCCTGCTCGACGAGCCGCCGGGCCTCCCGGTTGCTCGGCGCGAGACCGGTCTCGACGAGCAGCCGGGCGAGCGGCAGCGGTCCCTCCACGGCGACCTCGGGGACGTCTTCGGGCACGTCGCCGCCTGAGAAGACGCTGGCGAACTCGGCCGCCGCCCGCGCCGCCGCCTCCTCGCCCTGGTACAGGGCGGCGAGGGCGCGGGCGAGCCCCTCCTTGATCCGCTTGGGGTGAAGCTCGCCGGCTTCGACCCGGCGGCGGCGATCGGTGATCTCGTCCTCCGGCAGGTCGGTCAGCAGCAGCAGCCAGTCCCACATCAGGGCGTCCGGGATCGACATCGTCTTGCCGAAGATCTCGGCCGCCGGCTCCTCGAGCGCGATCGCGTTGCCGAGGCTCTTCGACATCTTGTCGGCGCCGTCGGTGCCGACCAGCAGCGGCACCGTGAGCACCACCTGGGGCTCCAGCCCCTCGTCCTTCATCAGGTCGCGGCCGACCAGGAGGTTGAAGATCTGGTCGTGGCCGCCGAGCTCGACGTCGGCCTCGAGGGCGATCGAGTCGTAGGCCTGGACCAGCGGGTAGAGCAGCTCGTGGAGGCTGATCGGGCGGTTCTCGGCGAAGCGGCTGCGGAAGTCGTCGCGCTCCATCATCCGCGCCAGGGTGTAGCGGCCGGCGAGCCGGATGATGCCCTCGGAGCCGAGCTCGCCGAGCCAGCGGCTGTTGTAGTCGACCACCGTGCGCGCCTCGTCGAGGACGTGGAACACCTGCCGCCGGTAGGTGGCCGAGTTGGCCTCCACCTCGGCGGGGGAGAGCTGCGGCCGGGTGGCCTTCTGGCCGCTCGGATCGCCGATCATGGCGGTGAAGTCGCCGATCAGGAACACCACCCGGTGGCCGAGGTCCTGGAAGTGCCTCATCTTGCGCAGCAGCACGGTGTGGCCGAGGTGGAGATCGGGGGTCGAGGCGTCGAATCCCGCCTTGACGGTCAGCGGCCGGCCGCTCTCGCGCGAGCGGGCGAGCTTGTCGCGGAGCTGGTCCTCCTCGACCAGGTCCACGGCGCCCCGGCGCAGCAGCCGGAGCTGCTCTTCGACCGGCGGAAATCTGGGGCTCATCGGTCGCGCAGCTTAGCACGCGGCCGCGGCGCTCCCGGGCGGCTCAGGACGGGCTCCAGACCGCCGGCTGCGGCGCGCCGGAGGCGCCGCCGCGCAGCCGCCCCTCGGCGACCAGCCGGGCGTCGCCGGCGAGCGACCAGCGCGGCGGCGCGGCCCCCTCCACCCGGTCGACCGCCAGCTCGAAGCCGCCGGCGGTGAGCGCCGTCGCGGGCAGCCGGAGCCGGCCGAGCGCGACCCCGGTGGCGGCCGCCGCCAGGGCGCCGCTGCCGCAGGCCAGGGTCTCGGCCTCGACCCCGCGCTCGAAGCTGCGGATCTCGATGCGGGCGGGGCCGGGAATGCGCACGAAATCCACGTTGGTGCCGGCGTCGCCGAAGGCGGCGTGGGCGCGCAGCGGCGGCCCGAGCTCGGCCACCGGCGCCGAGGCCAGCGATTCGGGCCACAGGAGGACGAAGTGGGGGACCCCGACCGCCACCCGCCAGCCTTCGAGCCGGCGGTCTCCGACCGCGACCTCGAGGCGGGCGGGCGTCGCCGGCGCCGGCAGCGCCAGCGCCACCCGATCGTCGGAGAGGCGCCGCGCCGGGATCGGGCCGGCGTCGGTCTCGATCTCGAGCTCCGTCTCCGACCAGCCCAGCTCGAAGGCGAGCCGCGCCGCGCAGCGGGTGCCGTTGACGCAGAGCTCGGCGCGGCGGCCGTCGGCGTTCGCGTAGACCATGCGCGCGCCGGCCGGCCGGCGGCGGAGCACGAAGAGGCCGTCGGCGCCGAGCGACAGACCGCGCGCGCACCAGGCGCGAATCTCGTCCGCCGTCGGCTCGCGCTGCGGCTCCACCAGCGCCAGGAAGTCGTTGCCGCTTCCCGACAGCTTGAAGAACGCGGTCACCGGGGTCAGGGGGCGCGGACTTCGATCGCCTCGGTCGGCTTGCCCCGGTTGCCTTCGGCGTCCACGGCGTAGACGCGGTAGCGGTAGGCGCGCCCCGAGATCACGTCGCGGTCGGTGATCTCGAGCTCGGTGAGCGGCTCGTCGTGGATCGGCGCGAAATCGCTCTCGCCTTCGGCCCGCTCGACGAAGTAGCCGAGCAGGTCCCGGTCGTCGACCGCGTCCCAGATGAGCCGCACCGCCCCGGCCTCGGGAAGCGCGATCGCGTTGGTCGGCGCCGGCGGCGGGAAGCGGTCCTCGTATTGCACTTCGTGCTCGGCGCCGATGGCGCTCTCGACCACCGGGTTGGTGAGGGCGACGGCGGTGACCGTGTAGATGTAGCGCCGTCCGAACTCGGCGGTGGCGTCCACGAAGCGCGAGTATCCGGCCGGCAGGACCTGCAGCGGCTCGCCGTAGGCGCGGGCCTGGGCGCCGCGCCGGTAGATGCGGTGGCCCTGGCCCTTCGCCGGATCGCCGGGCGCCGCCTCCTCGTCGCCCTTCCAGGAGAGAACGATCCCGGAGGCGCTGGGCTCCACCTCGAGCTCGGCCGGCGGCGGCGGCGGCCGCCGCTGCACGATCTTCACGACGTTGGAGAAATTCGAGGTGAGACCGCGGACCGGGACGGTCTTGATCGCGAAGAGGTAGACCTTCTCGAGCGGCCCTTCCTCGCCGGCCTCCTCCTCCGCGGCGTCCCCCTCCGGCTCCGAGTCCCCCTCCGCCTCCGCGTCCGACTCCGGCGCCTCCGCCTCCGCGACCGGGGCGTCCGCCGCCGCGGCGCCCTCCGCCTCACCTTCCGGCTCCCGCTCCACGGGGGAGGGCTCGGGCGCCGGCTCCGGCAGCGGCTCGAGCGGAAAGCGCGCCGTGATCTGGCTTCCGGAGATCGCGTCGTCCAGCTCGGCCTCCTTCAGGGTCAGACGGAGCTTGGCGGCGGCCACGAACTCGGCGGGGTCGATCGCGGCGAGGTCTTCCTTCGTCGGCGCCGGCGCCTGGACGGCGGCCGGGGCGTCGCCCGCGGTCGTCCCGGTCGCCGCCGCTTCGGGCGCCGCCGGCGTCGGCGCGATGAGGCGCATTTCGCGGACGAGCTCCCAGAACTCCACCGACTCGAGGTCTCCGAGCGCCGCGCCGGCGACGGTGGTGGTCGGATAGGTGAAGGTCAGCAGCAGCTCGTTGCCGCGCTGGGCGACCCGCAGGTCGAGGGTGGGGACCGGGATGATCTGGGGCGGCGGCTTCGGCGACTCCTTGTTGCCGCAGCCCGAGAGCGTCAGCGCGGCCAGGGCCGCGGTCAGGATCGCGGCCCGGGCTCCGTTCGCGGTTCTAGAGCACATAGCGGCTGAGGTCCCTGTCCTCCACGATGTCGACGAGCGCCCGCTTGACGTAGTCGGCGTCGATCTCCACCTCGACCCCTTCCATGTCGGGTGCCTCGAACGAGACCTCGTCCAGGACCCGCTCGAGCAGCGTCGCCAGCCGTCGCGCGCCGATGTTCTCGGTCTGCGAGTTGACCTCGACGGCGAGGCGGGCGATCTCGCGCACCGCATCGGGGGTGAAGCGCAGCGTCACGCTCTCGGTGGAGAGCAGGTCGGCGTACTGGCGGGTGAGCGCGTTCTTGGGCTCGGTCAGGATACGGACGAAATCCTCCTCGGTGAGCGCATTGAGCTCCACCCGCAGCGGGAAGCGCCCCTGCAGCTCGGGGATGAGGTCGGCGGGCTTCGCCACGTGGAAGGCGCCCGCGGCGATGAACAGGATGTGATCGGTCTTGACCGGGCCGTACTTGGTGGCCACCGTGCTGCCCTCGACGATCGGCAGCAGGTCGCGCTGCACGCCCTCGCGGGAGACGTCCGGTCCGCGCTGCTGCTCGCGGCCGGCGATCTTGTCGATCTCGTCGAGGAAGACGATGCCGCCCTGCTCGACGCGGGACCGCGCCTCGCGGCTGAGCTGCTGGCGGTCGATCAGCTTCTCGGCCTCCTGCTGGATCAACACCTCGCGGGCCTCCTCGACGGTGACCTTCTGGCGCGTGCGCTTTCCGAACAGGCCCGGCATCATGTCCTTCAGATGGATGCCCACCTCCTCGACCCCCTGGGGAGTGAACATCTCGAAGCTGGGGAAGGTGCTCTCCTCGACCTCGATCTCGACGACGCGCTCGTCGAGGGCGCCGGCGCGCAGCCTCTCGCGGAACTTCTCGCGGGTCTCGTTCGGCTCCGGCGTCTCCTCCGAGCTGGCGTAGAAGCCGCGCTGCTCGGGCACCAGCAGCTGCAGTAGCCGCTCCTCGGCCCGCTGCTCGGCCGTCTCCTGGACGGCCCGCCGCTTCTCCTGCTTGAGCATCATCACCGAGATCTCGACCAGATCGCGGATCATCGACTCGACGTCACGGCCGATGTAGCCGACCTCGGTGAACTTGCTGGCCTCGACCTTGAGGAACGGCGCCTTCGCCAGCTTCGCCAGGCGGCGGGCGATCTCGGTCTTGCCGACCCCGGTCGGGCCGATCATCAGGATGTTCTTGGGCAGGATCTCCTCGGCGATCTCGGGGGCCAGCTGCTGGCGGCGCCAGCGGTTGCGCAGGGCGATGGCGACGGCGCGCTTGGCCGCCTTCTGGCCGACGACGTACTTGTCGAGCGCCGACACGATCTCTCGCGGCGCGAGGTCCTCGAGGTGGAACTCCGCGGGCGCGGGCACCGCCGGGACGGCCATGCGCCTAGCCTGCCCTTCTCACGGCTCAGATCTCCTCGAGGGCGATCTTGTCGTTGGTGTAGACGCAGATCGCGGCCGCGATGCCCATCGCCTCGCGGGCAACCTCGGCGGCCGGGAGCTGCGTGTGGCGGATCAGCGC
>JBFJMD010000166.1:0-5877 GCA_041634115.1 Thermoanaerobaculia bacterium
CCCGCTGTTGGTGTCCTTCTCCAGCCGCTCGAAGTAGGCGAGGTTGAACTGGTTGCGGTTCGACCCCAGGTTGCCGAACAGCCGCACGCCGAGGTTGACGTCGTCGAAGATGAAGCCCCGGAAGTCGCTGTTGAAGGGCTGGACGCCGACCCGCAGGGAGACGAAGTCGTAGTGGGGGCTCAGGTCCGCGAGCTTCACCTCGAAGAAGAGCTCCTGGACGGCGAAGAAGTCGTCCCGGCGGTTGGTGCCGCGGCGGACGTCCGGCTTGACGATCGCGTTCTCCGCCGTCGAGACGTAGTTCAGGTTGCCGGCCAGGGTCGCCTTGAAGCGCCAGTCGAAGGGCTTGAACGCCGTGTCCCCCTTGAACAGCTCGGTCGAGACGAGGACGTTCTCGACGTAGAACTCCTGCTGCTCGTCGCCGAAGAACTCGATCACCTCGCCGGCGGTGCTGACGCCGGCCGGGGTCGGCAGCTCCCGCCCCTCGACCAGGCTGTCGGCGACCGCCGTCAGCACGAAGAAGAGGTCGTCGCCGCGGATCGGCAGGTCGCCCTTCAGCACGTTCTGCTCGTAGGGGTTCCAGCGCCCGCCCTTCTCGTCCAGCTCGTAGGGCGGCGGCGTCAGCCGCCAGCGATCGGTGTGCTCCTTGAAGTCCTCCTCGCCGGGCCCCGGCTCGGGCCGGGTCGCCGACGGCATCCCGACCAGGGACCGGCGCGGCAGCCGCTCGCCGGCGACCACCTCGATCTGCGCCGACGCTTCCCCGCGCCGGCCGTCGAAGGTCATGACCGCGACCCGCACCTCGTGGCTGCCCGGCGCCACCTCCAGCGGCCATTCGATCCGCCAGTCGCCGGCGGCGCCGGCCCCGGTCGAGTGCGAGACGCCTGCGAGAGTGACCGTCACCCGCGCCCCCTCCGGCGCGTCGGTGGTCCCGGCCACGACGACCGCCCCGGAGGGGCCGCCGCTCGCCTCGCGATCGACGGCGATCGAGTAGGCGGCGAGCGGAGCGGCGGCCTCCGCGGCCCGGGCACTCTCCGCGGCCCCGCCGGCCGCGGGGGGCTCGCCAGGCCCGGCGCCCCGGGCGGCGGTCGAGGGCTCCAGCGCCAGGGCCAGCGCCAGGGCCAGCGCCAGGGGGCCGACCGGCCCCGGCCCTCCCGTCGCCCGGCGGCCGGGCGCCTCTCGGATCCGCGGCGCGGTCATCCTTCCGGGTTCCGCGGGAACTTGAGGAACGGCAGCCGGACGCCGCGCACGAAGACCCGATTCGCGCGGAAGGCCCGCGGCGGACGGAAGCCGCGCGCCCCCAGGAACGCCACGTAGTCGTCCTGCTCGACGCCGTCGCCGCTCACCCCCAGCCCGCCCACCAGGTCGCCGCCCAGGTAGAGGGGGATGCTGCCGGGGAAGAAGACCACCCCGCTCTGGTTGGCGTTGCGCGGCTCGCTCCCCTGCCGGCAGGGCCGCCGCGAATCGGCGAGGAAGAGATCGAAGAACGGTCCCGGCGCGGTGCCGTCGATGCCCGGCGGATAGAGGGGCTGCGCCCCGAAGCTGATCGTGCGGTTCGTCACCGCCGTGCCGGCGGGCACGCCGACGAGGTCGGCCGGGGCGTTCGGGGACTGCGAGAAGTAGACCACGTTGCGGGCCTTCGACGCCGCCACGTCGACCGAGAACACCGTGGCGTCGCGCATGCGGAAGATGGCCAGCAGCTCGCCGTCCACGTCGGCGACGGCGAAGACCATGCGCGCCCGCGAGCCCCGGGGCAGCCGGATGACCGCCCGCGTCCGCTCGGCGCCCGCCACCGCCTGCCGCACGATCTCGTCCACCTCCGCGGCCGATAGGAAGCGCCCCGCCCGCGGTCCCGCGAGATAGCCGTCGGGCGCCGCGCGGCCGTCGCGCGGCGGGATCAGAAACGCGCCGGCGGAGGCTCCCGCGGCGGAGCCCGGCGGCCGGCTCACCTGATCGACGAAGGGCAGCCGCACGCCGTCCACGAAGACGTTGCCAGGGGGCGGCAGCGGGAACTGCGGCACCGGCGCCGTCGGGCTGCCGCCGAACGCCCCCTCGAACGCGGCGAACTCGGCCTCGGCGGGCGAGGCTCCGGCCACCCCGATGCCGCCGAGCAGCACCGCCCGCGACAGCGGCCCCGTCGGCGGGTCGTCGGCCGGGTCGAGCGGCGTCCGCGGGCGAAAGATCGGCACGCCGCCGGGGTTCACCGCCGACGGGTCGCTGTCGAACGGGTCGGCCTTGCCGGTCACGATCCCCGGGCCGCAGCCCGCGCGCGAGTCGGAGTCGCAGGGCAGATCGCCCAGGATGCCGGCGATCGACCGCGGCCGCGGCAGCTCCCGCCCCGGCCGGAAGGCGACGTTGAGGTCGCATCCCCGGTTGGTGTTCTCGATGCCGTAGAGCGCCGCGTTCGGGGTGTGCAGGATGCCGGGCGGGAAGTGGATCCCCGAGATGTAGCGGATGGTGCGCGAGGAGAGCGGCGCCTGGTCGTTGCTGAAGAAGGCCGCGGTCCGCGCCAGGCCCGCCGCCACGTCGTCGCTCGCCGGGGAGGCGCCGGGCTTGCGGAAGAGGGCGAGGATGTTGCCCGCGCGGTCGGCCACCGCCACCGTCAGGGTCGGCGTCGCCACCGCGCTCGCGGCGCGGGCGACGATCCCCGCCACCTCGGAGGCGCAGAGCGAGACCGCCGAGCAGCTCGATCCCGCGGCCGCCGCCGCTCCGGCCGACCGGCTCAGCGGCCGCGCCGGGGAGGTCACGACCTCCTGGCGCACCACCGGCGACCGCCGGCGCTCGACGCGCCGCGGCTCGACCCGCCGCGGCTCGACCGGCTCGGGCGGCTTCGCCTGCTTCACCCGGCCCTGCGAGGCGGCCCAGCCGATCGGCCCCAACGGCACCAGCACGAGGGCCGCGGCGATCGCCGTGGCCGCCGCGGCGTGCGGCGGCCGCCAACCCGTCGAACTCCTCATCAGAGTCCCCCCGAGAAACGAACCGCGATTTCCGAAACTATTACAAACCGTATCTCGATCTCCGGGGAGAGTCAACTTCCGCCGCGCGGCGGGGGGACCCGGGGGCGATGTTAGGATTCTCGACCGTGCCGGGCCGGAGGAAGACCGCGACGCGAGCGCTGTCCGTGCCCGCGTGCGTCGCGGCGATCGCCCTCTCGGCGCTCGCTCCGGCCCCCGCCGCCGCCCAGGACCCGGGGAGCGGCCGCGACGAGATCGTCCGGCTGACCGAGCTCGCCGAGCTGCGCCACGCCGAGGGCAACCTCGAGGAGGCGGCCCAGCTCTACCACCAGCTCGCGAGGATCCACCGGCAGATCGACTCGCAGGCCGCGGCGCTGGTCAACGCCGCCTGGCTCGAGCACCGCCTCGGCCGCGACGAGCAGGCCGAGCAGACCCTGGTCCAGGCGCTCGTCCTGCAGCCGAAGTACCCCTTCCGGCCGGACTTCTACACCCGGGAGTTCGTCGATCTCTACTACGAGGCGGAGCGCGCCGCGCTCGACCGGCGCGCCAATCTCGCCGACCGCAAGACGGCGGAGGGGGTCGACTCCCTCGAGCGGGGCGAGCTGGCCGCGGCCCGCGCCCGCTTCCAGGAGGCGCTCGATCTCAACCCGAACCACCCGCCGGCGCTCTTCAACCTGGCGCTGGTGGACCTGCGCGAGGACCGCCGCGAGGCCGCCACCGACCGGCTCCAGCGCATCCTGTCGCTGGTCCACGGCGTCGAGGCCGATCGCGTCACCGACGAGCTGCGCCGCCGCTCGCTGCGCGTCCTCGGGCGCCTCTACTTCACCCGCGAGCTCTACGAGGACGCCGCCGCGACCCTCGAGCGGGCCCTCGCCCTGGACGCCGACGACTTCGATTCCTGGAGCAATCTCGGCCTGGCCCGCTTCGAGCTGGGCGAGGTGGACGGCGCGGTCGAGGCGCTCCGGCGCGCCCTGGCGATCGAGCCGCAGAGCCTGCCGTCGATCCAGAACCTGACCCGCGTCTTCGCGAGCGCCGAGCGCTGGCGGGAGGTCGAGGCCACCGCCGCCGACGGCGTCCGCCGCCACCCGCGCAGCGCCGACCTCTGGCTCGCCCTCGGCCAGGCCCGTCGCAATCTGCGGAGCGCGGCCGGCGCCGTCGAAGCCTTCGAGCGGGTGCTCGAGCTGGATCCCGACAACCGGCTCGACCTCGCGCGGCAGGCGGCGCCGCTGCTGACCGACGAGTACTTGAAGCTCGGACGCTCGGACGCGGTCATCGCGACGGCGCGCAAGCAGCTGCGCTGGCGCCCCGACGACGTCACCGCCTGGAGCCACCTCGGCCTCGCCCAGCAGCGCCGCGGCGATCTCCAGGGCGCCCTCGAGAGCCACCGCCGCGCCTACCAGCTCGACCCCTCCCAGCCGGAGCTCTCGAACAACCTCGGCGCCGCCCTCGCCGCCCTGGGCGACTACCGCAAGGCGGTCGAGGCCTACCAGCGGGCGCTGGCGCTGCGCCCCGGCTTCGCCACCGCGAGCGAGAACCTGCAGGAGATCCGGGAGCGGCTGGCGGCCTCGGTGTCGCGGCTGGGGATCGTCCTCGTCGAGCGCCGCGGCGCCGCCAACGACCCGCCGGGTGCGCTGGTCTCCGAGGTCGAGAAGCGCTCGGTCGCCCACCGCGCCAAGCTCAAGCCGGCGGACGTCATCCAGCGCGCCGGCGGCGAGCTGATCCGCGACGCCGAGGACTTCCGCTACTTCGCGGCCGGCACCCACCCGCCCGGCCGCACGACCCTCGAGATCCTGCGCCGGGGGCGCCCGAAGCGGCTCCTGATCGAGATGAACTGACTCGCGGGCTGAAGATGCGGGCCATGGTTCTCGAGCGGCCGGGCGAGCCGCTCGTCGCCGCCGAGCGGCCGCGCCCCGAGCCGGCGCCGGGCCAGGTGCTGCTGCGGGTCCTCGCCTGCGGGGTCTGCCGCACCGACCTGCACGTCGCCGACGGGGAGCTGCCCGATCCCAAGCTGCCGCTGGTGCTCGGCCACGAGATCGTCGGCGAGGTGGCCGCGCTCGGCGCCGGGGTCGAGGGCCTCGCCGCCGGCGACCGGATCGGGGTGCCCTGGCTGGGCTGGACCTGCGGCGAGTGCGCTTTCTGCGCGAGCGGCCGCGAGAACCTCTGCGGCCGCGCCCGCTTCACCGGCTACCGGCTCGACGGCGGCTACGCCGAGTTCGCCGTCGCCGACCGCCGCTTCTGCTTTCCGCTCCCCGCCGGCTACTCCGACGCCGAGGCGGCGCCGCTGCTCTGCGCCGGCCTGATCGGCTACCGCGCGCTGACCCTGGCCGGCGAGGCCCGGCGGCTCGGCCTCTACGGCTTCGGCGCGGCCGCGCACATCCTGGCCCAGATCGCCCGCAACCAGGGCCGCGAGGTCTTCGCCTTCACCCGCCCCGGCGACGCCGAGGGCCAGGCCTTCGCCCGCCGGCTCGGCGCCACCTGGGCCGGCGGCTCCGACGAGCGGCCGCCGGAGGAGCTCGACGCGGCGTTGATCTTCGCCCCGGTCGGCGCCCTCGTGCCGGCGGCGCTGGCGGCGGTGGCGAGGGGGGGCACGGTGGTCTGCGCCGGCATCCACATGAGCGAGATCCCGGCCTTCGCCTACGAGCTGCTCTGGGGCGAGCGGCTGCTGCGCTCGGTCGCCAACCTGACCCGGGCCGACGGCGAGGCGCTGCTCGCCCTGGCGCCGCGGGTGCCGGTCCGCACGACCGTCGAGCCCTTCCCCCTCGCCGACGCCAACCGCGCCCTCGAGCGCCTGCGCCGCGGCGAGGTGCGGGGCGCCGCGGTGCTGATTCCGTCCGCCTGAGATCGCCCGGCGCGGCCCGGCTATCGGGCGCGCCAGGAGATGCCGGCGGAGAGCGCGCGGCCGGGGGAGAGCGGCACCTTGCGGTCGGCG
>JBFJMD010000167.1:0-5862 GCA_041634115.1 Thermoanaerobaculia bacterium
AGGCGAAAAGGCCGCGCCCCGTCAGGCGCTCCCGAAATGCGGCCGTGACCGCGGCGGAGGGCGGCACCATCCGCGCGCCGAGCACCGGGTCGGGGTTGACCGGGATGAGGTTGACCTTGGCGGGCAGCCCGGCGAGGAGCCCCGCCAGCGCGTCGGCGTCGGCGGGCGCGTCGTTGAAGTCGTGGATCAGGAGGTACTCGAAGGTGATCCGGCGTCCCCGCTCGAGCGGGTAGCGGGCGAGGGCGTCCAGGAGCGCGGCGAGCGGATACGAGCTGTTGATCGGCATGAGCGCGCTCCGCCGCTCGTCGTCGGGGGCGTGCAGCGAGACCGCCAGGTTGGGCCGCCGGGGCCAGCGCGCCATCGCCTCGATGCCGGGCACCACTCCCGCGGTCGAGATCGTGATCCGCCGCCAGGAGATCGACTCGGTGAGGATCTCCAGGGCCGCCGCGATCGCGTCGAGGTTGTGCATCGGCTCGCCCATGCCCATGAAGACCAGGTTGAAGCCGCGCCCGGGGTCGGGCCGCTCGCGGCGGACGGCGAGCACCTGGCCCACGATCTCGCCGGCGCTCAGGTCGCGGCCGGCGCCCCAGAAGCCGGTCACGCAGAAGGAGCAGGCCAGGGCGCAGCCGGCCTGGCACGACAGGCAGAGCGTGCGGCGGCGGCGCTCGGGGATGTCCACCGCCTCGATGGTGGCGCCGTCGGCCAGCCGGAAGAGGAACTTGGCGGTGCCGTCGGACGACTCCTCGAGCCGCTCGACCGCCGGCACCCCCACCCGGAAGCGCTCGCCGAGCCGCGCCCGCAGCTCGAGGCCGAGGTCGGTCATCGCCTCGAAGCTCGACTCCGCGCGCCCGTAGATCGCGTCCCAGATCTGGCGCACCCGGTAGGGGCGGTCGACGAACGGCGCGAGCCGCTCGGCCAGCTCGTCGCGGGAGAGGCCGAGGAGATCCTGGCGCGGCGCCCCGGCGCCGGGGGCGGGCACGACTTCTAGGGACACGGCGGGCCTCCTGGCCGGGGGCCGGGCTCGGCTAGCTCCGGCGCCGGCGCAGGGTGCGGGTCGGATCGATGCCGACGGACTTGAGGAACGAGAGGTCGCGCCCGTCGATGCGGAACTTCGGCTCGCTCGCGCGCCGCCGCTTCGGCGCCGAGAGCTCGAACGCCTCCGGCTCCTCGTCCTCGCCCTTGCGGTCCACCACCAGGTAGAGCGACCAGCCCTCCTGGCGCACCCGCTGTAGGACGCGGTGCACGTCGTTGGACTCCGAGAACGCTTTCGACAGCGACGATTTGAGCTCTTTCAGGAGCTGTTTGATTCTGGCGTTCAAGTTCCGTGTCCTCGCCGACATGGGGCGGCCTCGGAATTATCCCCGCCCCCCGGGAGGACTGTCAAACGACTCCCGCCGCGGCCGCCCCCGCGCGCGTGTGGTAGCTTGCGCCCGGTCGCGCCCCGCCGCGCGCCCCGCGAGTCGGATGCCGCCCCCGCCGCCCACCGCGCCCACCCCTCCCGCCGCCCCGGGCGCACCCGCCGCTCCCGACGAAGGCCGGCTGCGCGCCTGGCTCGCCGAGCGCGGCCGCGCGGCGACGGAGCTGCTGCCCCTCGCCGGCGACGTCTCCCCACGCCGCTACTGGCGCGCCCGGCTGGCCGCGGGCGGGCACGGCGTCGTCGCCTTCTACCCCGCCGAGGTGCGCGAGGACTGCGAGCGCTTCCGGCGCTCGACGCGGCTGCTCGCTAACGCCGGCGTCCGGGTCCCGGAGGTGATCGAGGCCGACTGCGCGTCCGGCCTGATGCTGGTCGAGGACGTGGGCGCGGCCACCCTCTACGATCTCCGCGGCCGCCCCTGGGACGAGATCGAGCCCTACTTCGACGCCGCCGCCGGGCTCTGCGCCGCGATCGCCGCCCTGCCGGCGGCGCCGGTCGCGGAGCTCAATCCGCCGCTCGGCCTCGAGCTCCTGCGCGCCGAGGTCGAACAGACCTGGGACCTGTTTCTCGCCCCCCACGGCCTCACCGGCGACGCCCGCTCCGCGGCGGAGCTGCGCGACGCGCTCGAGGCGATGTGCGAGCGGCTGGCCGCCGAGCCGCCGCGGCCCTGCCACCGCGACTTCATGGTCCGCAACCTGGTGCCCGCGGGACCGTCGCCCGGCCTCGCCGTCCTCGACCACCAGGGCCTGCGGCAGGGACCCCCCGGCTACGATCTGGCCAGCCTCTTGAACGACAGCCTGTTCGCGCCTCCCGGCGCCGAGAGGGCCCTCCTCGCCCGCCACCTCGGCGACGACCCGCGCCGGCGCGAGCGCTACCATCGCGCCGCGGCGCAGCGCACGCTCAAGGCGGTCGGAACCTACGCCGCCTTCGCGCGCCGCGGCTTCGACCGCCACCTCGTCCTGGTCCCGGCGACCCTGGGGCGGGCCCTGGGCCACCTGCGAAGGCTGCCCGAGGCGGGCGCGGTCGGTGGACGGCTCGAGCCGCTCTGGCGCGGGTCGGTCGAGCCCTATCTGCTAGACTGAATCAGGCCGCCGAGCGGCGCCAACCGGCGCCGGCGAAGCGGCCGAAGAGGAGGCGTCCCATGCCGATCGGAGTCACGGAACTGCTGATCATCCTGCTCATCGTGGTCGTGATCTTCGGCGCCTCCAAGCTGCCGAAGCTGGGCAAGGGACTGGGCGAGGGGATCCGCAACTTCAAGTCGGGCCTGAAGGGCGACGAGCCCGCCAAAGAAGGCGAGAACGAGAAGGGCGGGAGCTGACGCCGCCTCGCGGCGAACCCCGGTGAGCAGGTCGGGCTAGAGCAGCCAGTCCGCGAGCCCGTTCCGCTCCCACACCGACAGGTGGTGGTCGACGTACCGGGAGAGCACTCGCCGGACGTAGCGCTGCGTCTCCCGGAAGGGCGGGATCCCGTCGAATCGCTGCACGTTGCCGGGCCCCGCGTTATAGGCCGCGAGCGCCAGCTCGAGATCGCCGTCGAACTGCTCCAGCAGGCTGCTCAGATACCGGGCGCCGATCTCGACGTTCGTCGCCGGCTCCGTGAAATCGCCGGAGGCGTAGAGGCCCGCGGTGGACGGCAGGATCTGCATCAGCCCGAGGGCGCCGTCCGGCGACACCGCCTCGGGGTCGAACCCCGACTCCGCCTCGACGATCGCCGCGAGCAGCAGACCGTCCAGGCGATGGCGCTCCGCGGCCCTGCCGATCAGCTTGCCGAACGGAAGGCTCTCGAGCAGTCGACGCCTCTCGCTGGCGGCGTTGAAGCTCCGGAACAGCTCGAAGCTGCGCGGACGCGCGCGGATCGCCGCGAGGATGTCCTGCTCGCTGAGCGCCCGGAATCCCCCGATCTGCGGACCACCCCGGACCCAGTCGAGCAGCTCCTCGAGGACCGCCAGCTCTTCCGCCGTCGGAGGCGCGGTGCCGGGCGCCGGGACCGACGGGCTCGTCGAGGGAGTGGCGAAGAAGACGACCGGGAACAGGACCGCCACGGCGGCGAGCCTCGACAGACGGAGAGGTAATGACGGCTTCATCGCTCTGTTCTCCTGGATCCGGTCTAGGCCATCCGGGGGGGCCGGGCGGCCGCAACTCGCGGTCCGCGCACGGCCGGGGCGTCCTGTCGTCAACCGGTTTGGAATCGGCCGGCCTCGCCGGGCCGGCCCACGCCCTCGATTCTTGCAAGGCCGGTGCCACGAGCGGCCGTCGGGGCGATCCCGCCCGACGGCGTCCACGGCCGGCCGCTGCCGCCCGGATTCCTACAGTCTGCGGGGGGTTTTCGGTCCTCTTCCCAGCGGCGGTCCGGCGACCGCCGTCCGCTCAGCGGTGCTTTCTGCGCGTCTTGGGCCGGCGTGCCGAATAGTCGCTGCCGCCGATGCCAAGATTGCTGACCTTGTTGCGGAGCGTGTTACGGTGCACTCCGAGGCTTTTGGCGGACTGCGAGAAGTTGCCCTCGTTCTCCCGCAGCGACGCCACGATGAACTGCTTCTCGAACTCGCGGCGCGCCTGGGTGAGGGTCACCCCCCGCCGTACCAGCTCATCGACAATCTGGTACAGACGACCGTTCAGGTTCTGCTTCATCGGGGGGCTTCCGACCTGACCTCGAAGAGCGACTAGGGTAGCACGAATCGGGCGCTCTTCCAAGGTCCGCGGCCGGCCTCGGACAACCCTGCGGAGGACGGCGGTCGCGCGCCGGCTCAGGGCGCTTTGAGGTCGAGCCGGTCGCCCACGTAGATCGAGTAGCGGGACTCCAGGATCTTGGCCAGCGCGGTCTGCTCCTCGACGGAGAGCACGGCGAGCTCGCCCACGACCACCGGCGGCAGTCCGGGGCTGTTCAGGCGGTAGATCGTGAAGACGTCGCCCGGGGTGACGTCGTGGGCGGCGCCGCGGTCGATGAAGACCACGTGGTCCTGCCCGAGCGACACCAGACCGACGTCCGATCGCACGATCACCGGCGCCCCCTGCAGGGCCTCGTACGAGACGGGATCGTTGAAGCCGCGGATCGGCGAGCGGCGCCCGAGCGGCACCGGCTCCGGCTCGTAGAGCCTGAGCAGCGCGCCGACCCGGATGGGCTCGCAGGCGTGGACCACCTCCGCGATGCCGGTCCGCGGCTGCACCGAGAGCACCCGCACCCGCCCCTGATAGTCGTAGAGCCGTCCCAGCAGCTCGCCGGTCAGCGGGTGATTCAGCTTGTCGCCCGCGGCGACGATGGTGAACACGCTGCCCGGGGTCAGCCCGGCTTCGCTGCCGCCGTCGAGGTACACGATGTCGCCCAGCGAGAGATCGAGCTTGACCGTGTCGACCTTGCCGTAGCGCCCGGTGATGTTGGCGCCCGAGCCCGGCGCCAGGGTGGGCGCCAGGTTCTCGTACTCCGAGCCGACGATGCTGAACTCGAAGCTCTCTTCGACGGGACCGATGTAGCCGGAGCAGGCGATGTCGTCCTCGCTGCCGAGGGGCACGGGCGGGCCCGAGAACCTCCCGAGCCGCAGGCCCGCCGCCTCCTCGTCGCCCGGCGCGCCCGTCTCGCCGACCTCGGCTCCGCCGAGATCCTCGAGGTCCTCGATCGGGGTCGCCTCCATGCCCATCAGCAGCGGGTCCCCCGGGTAGATCCAGTGCGCGTCCGCGATGTAGCGATTGCGCTCCCAGATCTGCGGCCACAGGTAGGGATTGCCGTAGAAGCGCGCGGCGAGGTCCCAGAGGGTGTCGCCGCGGCGGATGGTGTAGACCTCCGAGCCCTCCGGGAACGACGTCGGCGGGTCCCACGCCGTCCAGTGATCGCCGACCAGGTGCAGGTTCTTCGGCGGCCGGTTCGCCGCCGCGACCATTGCCGGGACCAGCAACGCGATCGCGAGACTCTGCAGGAGACGACGTGCGGTCATGACACTCCGGGCGTAACTCGCGGTCAACGTACAGCTTTTCCTATGGACTGTCAAGGTTTAACGTCACAGTCCTCAAGTTCTACTTGAGGTATGGCGGGAGCGGCCTCCGGCGGGGGCCGAAAGGCCGTCAGGGGAGCTTCGCTAGCCGCTCCTCGGCCATCGCGGCGGCGGCGGAGCGGGGGAACCGGCGCCCGACCTCGAGGTAGCGCGAGCGCGCGTTTTCGAGGTCTCCCAGCTCCGCCAGGCAGTCGCCCACCTTGAGCAGGGCGTCGGGCACCTTGTTGCCGGAGGAGAACCGCTCAACGGTCTCGCGGAAGGCGGCGAGCGCGCCCTGCGCGTCGCCCCGCGCGAAGCGCGCCTCGCCGATCCAGTACTGGGCGTTGTCGGCCAGCTCGGTGTCGGCGAACGACTGCAGGAATCGCTGAAAGCTGGCCTCGGCGTCGAGATAGCGGCCCTGGTGGTAGAGCGTGTATCCGCGATCGTAGAGCGCCTGCGCCGCGGCGGTGACGGGGGCCGCGGCGGC
>JBFJMD010000168.1:0-5825 GCA_041634115.1 Thermoanaerobaculia bacterium
CACTCGCCGACCGGGCTACAATCATCGCGTCCCATGACCACCCGCTTCTTCGGCCAGAGGATCCCGCGCAACGAGGACCCCCGGCTCCTGACCGGGCGGGCGCTCTTCGTGGACGACGTCAACCTGCCGGGGATGCTGCACGCGGCCTTCCTGCGCAGCCCGCACGCGCACGCGCGGCTGGGGGCGGTCGACGCCTCGCGGGCGCTGGCGCGGGAGGGGGTGGTCGCGGTCTGGGCCGCAGAGGACCTCGGCGTCTACTGGCAGCCGGGGCCGCTCTTGGTGCCGCCGCCGCCGATCGAGCGCTGCACCTTCCACCAGCGCACCCAGGTACCGCTGGCGCGGAGCAAGGTGCGGCACGTCGGCGAGCCGGTGGCGCTGGTGGTGGCGACGAGCCGCTACGTCGCAGAGGACGCCCTGGCCGAGATCGAGGTGGACTACGAGCCGCTCGCGGCCGCCGTCGACGTCGAGAAGGCGCTGGCCGCGGACGCGCCGCTCGTCCACGACGATCTGGAGTCGAACGTCGCCGCGCACGTCGTCCAGGAGAAGGGCGACTGGGAGAAAGCGAAGGCGGCGGCCCACCGGATCATCGCCCGCCGTCTGGTCTACGACCGCGGCACCGCCGCGGCGATGGAGAACCGCGGGGTGGTGGCCGAGTGGGACCGGCGGGCCCAGCGGCTGACGGTCTGGGACACCACCCAGGCGCCGATTCCGATCCGCAACGGCCTGGCGGCAATGCTGGGGCTCTCCGAGAGCCAGGTGCGGGTGGTGGCGCCCTTCATCGGCGGCGGCTTCGGGCCCAAGATCATGATGTTCTACCCCGAGGAGGTGGTGATCCCCTGGGCGGCGCTCCGGCTCGAGCGGCCGGTCAAGTGGATCGAGGACCGCGAGGAGAACTTCGTCGCCACCTCCCAGGAGCGCGGCCAGGTCCACGACGCGGAGATCGCGGTCGACCGGGAGGGCCGGATCCTCGGCGTCAAGGACGTCTTCCTGCACGACGGCGGCGCCTACGACCCTTACGGCCTCACCGTGCCGATCAACAGCCAGTGCACGCTCCTCGGCCCCTACGACGTGCCCAACTACTACTCCGAGTTCACCGCCGTCTTCACCAACAAGCCGATCGTCACCCCCTACCGCGGCGCCGGCCGCCAGCACGGGGTGTTCGTGGTCGAGCGGCTGCTGGATCTCGCGGCGCGGGAGCTGGGAATCGACCGCGCCGAGATCCGCCGCCGCAACTTCCTCCCCCCCGACGCCTTTCCCCACGACCACCAGATCATCTACCAGGACTTCGCGCCCCTGACCTACGACAGCGGCGACTACGAGCCGGTGCTCGACAAGGCGCTGGCGATGATCGGCTACGAGGAGTTCTTCCGCGAGACGAAGCCGCGCGCCGCGGCCGAGGGGCGCAGGCTCGGCCTGGGGATCGTCGCCTACGTCGAGGGCACCGGCATCGGCCCCTACGAGGGGGCGCGGGTGCAGGTGCAGGCGAGCGGCAAGGTGAGCGTGGTGACCGGCGTCGGCACCCAGGGCCAGGGGCACATGACCTCGTTCGCGCAGATCGTCGCCGACCAGCTCGGGGTGGGTGTGGGCGACGTCGAGGTGGTGACCGGAGACACCGACCAGTTCCACTGGGGCGCCGGCACCTTCGCCAGCCGCGGCGCGGTCGTCGCCGGCAACGCCATCAACGAGGCCGCCCGCGACGTGCGGGCGAAGATCCTGAAGATGGCGAGCGAGGAGCTGGAGGTGTCGGCCGACGACCTGGAGCTGGCCGGCGGCCGGGTCGGCGTCAAGGGGGTGCCGGGCAAGACGATCCCGCTCGGCGAGCTGGCGGTGCGCGCCAACCCGATGCGCGGCGCGGTCAAGCCGGGCACCGAGCCCGGGCTCGAGGCCACCAACTACTTCGGCCCCGAGCGCGGAGCCACCGCGAGCGGCGTCCACGCCATGATCGTCGAGGTCGACCCGGAGACGATGGACGTCCGGGTGCTCAAGTACGTGGTGGTCCACGACTGCGGGCGGGTGATCAACCCGCTGATCCTCGACGGCCAGGTCCAGGGGGGCGTCGCCCAGGGGCTGGGCAACGCCTTCTACGAGCGCCTCGTCTACGACGAGACCGGCCAGCTCCTGAATGCCTCGTTCATGGACTTCCTGCTGCCGACGGCGCTCGACGTGCCGCGGGTAGAGACCGGCCACTGCGAGACGCCGTCGCCGCTCAACCCCCTGGGAGTCAAGGGCGCCGGCGAGGCCGGAGCGATCCCGGTCGGCGCGCTCTTCGTCCAGGCGGTCGAGGACGCCCTCGGCATCGAAGGCCTGGAGCTCCTGGAGATCCCCCTCGACCCCGGCCGACTCTGGGAGCTGGCCGAAAAAAGGTAGCGTCCGGGCCCGCGACAGCGGTCTCGTCACGCAACGGGAGTGGAGCCATGCCCCCGGGAGGGACGGCTTCGGCGGCGCTGTCGCGGGCGGGTGTCGCGGGAGGGGGCCCTCCCGGGGTCAAAAGGCGGATCATGGGCGTCTCTCTTGGGGCCGCGGTTCGGCCCGCGACGGCGGTCTCGTCACGCAACGGGAGTGGAGCCATGCCCCCGGGAGGGCCCCCTCCCGCGACACCCTGGGCCATCGAAGAGCGGACCGCCGAAGCGCCGGCAGCGTTCACGCCACCGCTCGCCGAAGCGCCGAGTGCCTTCACCCAACCGACCGCCGGAGTGCCGACTGTTTTCATCCCACCGGTCGCCGAAGAGAGCGCCGGGCGGTGGCGTCCCTGCCCCACCTTGAGGGTGGGGCAGGGATCGAGGGTTCGGGGGGGTGATCCGATCGATCTCCCGCCCGGGGCGGGGCGCCGAGATGGGCCTCCGACGCCGCGACCAGCACCCGAACGTGGCAGGGAATCATTCCCCGAAGGGATCGAGTCTGCGCTACCTCTTCAGACTCTCGTAGACCGTCGCCGCGAACCGGTCCGGACCGATGAACCCGCCGCCGAGCTTCTCGTCGTAGTCGGCGGTGGGCTTGGCGGCGACGGCCTCCTCGCGGCTCTTGCCCTCGGCGACGAGCTTGGCCACCCGAGTCCGGACGGTCTTCAGCATGTCGCGGTAGGCGGCGAGGCCGGCGCGGTCGGCGAGCGGGCCGTGGCCGGGGATGACCTTGGTGCCGTCGCCGGCGAGGGCCAGGGCGCGCTCGACGGCGGCGATCACCCCGTCGACCGAGCCGCCGCTGCCGAGATCCACGAACGGGTACATGCCGTTGAAGAAGACGTCGCCCATGTGGATGACGTCGGCGGCCTCGAAGTGGACGATCGAGTCGCCGTCGGTGTGGGCGGCGGGAACGTGGTGAGCGTGGAGGGTGTCGCCGTTGACGTGGAAGCGCACGGTGTCGGTGAAGGTCACGACCGGCAGCGCCTTCGCGGGCGACGGCGGCACGGTGCGGTCGAACGCCGCCATGAACTGCTCGGTGCCGAGGCGCTGACGGACGTTGTCGTGGGCGACGATCAGCACCCCGGCCTTGCCCAGGTTCTCGTTGCCGCCGGTGTGGTCGCCGTGCCAGTGGGTGTTGAGCACGAAGCGCAGCGGCCGGTCGGTGATCTCGGCCACGGCGGCGACGATCTTGTCGGTCAGCGGCGCGAACTGGTCGTCGATCAGGAAGGCGAAGTCCTCGCCCACCGAGAGGCCGAGGTTGCCGCCGCGGCCGGTGAGCATGTAGACGCCGGGGGCGACCTGGGTGGCGGCGACCTGGACGTCTTCCATCCCCTGCGCGGCGGCGGGCACGGCAGCGATAAGAGCGGACAGGAACGCGGCGGCGGAGAGGCAGAGCAGGAATCGGCGCATGGCTTCCTCCACGGATTCTAGGGAGAGCGCGAGTCTATCAACCGCTCGAGGGGCCGTTCGCGCGAAAGGGCCGGGCGGTCCGCCGCCGGAGAGTGCCTCCTCGTCGCTCCCGGTGCGCGCGGTGGCCTGTCTGTATCCGAGGGAGCGCCCCCATCTGTGGGGGGCGCATCTGATCGGAACGCCCGGCACGGGGTCCGGGCGCTACCTTTCGTTTCGCCCGGCGCGGGGTCCGGGCGGAACGTTGTGATTCGCCCGGCACGGGTCCGGGCGGTAGCTTTCGTTTCGCCCGGCACAGGTCCGGGCGCTACCTATAGAAGGAGCGTCTCGCCGACGGCGAGGACATCGAGGGCGCGGCCGTCGCCCGGCCCTTCGGCCTTCCACCATGCCTGGAGGCGCTCGACCGGCTCACGCAGGGGCTCGTCGGTGAGCTGGAAGGCGCCCCAGTGGGTCGGGACCAGGCGGCGGGCGCCGACTTCGAGGAAGGCGCGGCCGGCCTGTTCCGGGCTCATGTGGTGCTTGAGCATGAACCAGCCGGGCTCGTAGCCGCCCACCGGGATCAGCGCCGCCGCCAGGTCCGGGAAGCGCCGGCCGATCTCGGCGAAGCCGTCGAACCAGGCCGAGTCGCCGGCGTGGTAGACGGCGACGCCGCCGGCCTCGACGACGAAGCCGCCCCAGTGAGAGCGGTTGACGTCGAAGACGCGCCGCCGCGACCAGTGGCGGGCGGGGACCAGGGTGACCCTGAGGCGGCCGACCTCGACCGACTCCCACCACGCCAGCTCGGTCGCCCTCCGGCCCCGCCTCCGCAGCCAGGCCCCCAGGCCCCGCGGCGCGACGAACGGCACCTCCGGGGGCAGGGCCAGGATCGAGGGCTCGTCCAGGTGGTCGTAGTGGTTGTGGCTGACCAGGACGGCGTCGAGCGATGGCAGGTCCGCGGGCGCGAGACCCGGCTCGCCGTGGCGCGGGTAGACCCAGCCGATGCGGCGGGAGAAGACCGGGTCGACCAGGAAGGAGGCGCCGGCGAGGGTGCCGAGGAACGAGGCGTGGCCGATCCAGGTGAGCCGCGGCCTGCCGGCGCCGTCGCGCACCCGGTCGAGGTCGGGCGCCACCCGGGGCGCCGGCGGCCCCGGCGGCGCGGTCCTGCGGCGGCCGGTGAGCGGGTCCCACACCCCCCAGCGCAGGACGGCGGCGGCGCCGTTGGGCCGGTGCGCCGGATCCAGGTTGGTGAACCGCCGGCCCGGTCGCGGTGCGGATCCGAGGAGCGCGCGGGTCATCTGGTGGAATCGCATCGCGGTTCGAGGCGGCGCCGGCGCCGAGCTACGCCGCTTCTGCCCGCGAGCCTCGCCGCCGCGTCAGCCGGTGCCAGAAGGCGAACGCCAGCAGCATCGCGCCGAGCACGCAGACGATCGCCGGGCCGCTGGGAAAATCGTACTGGTACGAGGCGACGAGCCCCAGGGCGCTCGCCAGCACGCCCACCGCCCAGGCGATCGCGATGCGCGCCCCCCAGCGGTCGCGGCTGGCGAGCGCGATGATCGCCGGCGCCACGAGATAGGTGAAGACCATGAGCACGCCGGCGATCTCGACCGAGATCGTGATCACGACGCCGAAGGAGACGTAGAAGAGGAAGTCCCACCAGCGCACGCTCAGGCCGGAGGCGAAGGCCCGCTCCGGGTGCTCCGAGATCAGGGTGAACCGGCGCCGGAAGATCCAGTGGAAGAGACCGACGCCGGCGCAGATCGCGAGGTCGCGCAGCACCGTCGGCCAGGTCACCCAGATGATGCCGCCGGCCAGCAGCTCCTTGATGTGCTCGGCGCCCTCGGGGGCGCGGTCCGCGATGAGGATCGCGCCGGCGGAGGCGACGATGTAGGTGATGCCGATGAGCGCCTCCTGCGGCACTTTCTCGCGGCGCATCCGCGTCCAGGTGAAGATGACCGCGCCGATGGTGGTGGCGGCGAGCGAGAAGGCGAAGGACTCGAGGCTCCCCGGGTGGTGGCCGAAGTAGAAGGCGACGACCGCGCC
>JBFJMD010000169.1:0-5819 GCA_041634115.1 Thermoanaerobaculia bacterium
GCCGCGATCTGGCACCTCTCGTTCACCGCCGACGGCACCCGGATCCTGAGCTCGTCGTGGGACGGCAGCGTGGCGGTCTCGGACTCGGTGCGGCTGGCCGTGCGGCGGGCGGAGCGGGAGCTGGCCCGGGCGGCGGCGGAGGCGGCGGCTCGAAGCGATTGAGCGGGCCCGCCCGCCGGGGCGGGCGCCCGCAGGCGCGGCCGCTCCCGGCCGGGCGTTCGGCGCGCGGCCGGCGCGCCCGGGCCGATCCGGTACCATCGGGCGGCGATGCTGGCGGCGATCGGAGAGAGGCTCACCCTGCACCGGCTGTCCTCCGGAGAGAGGCAGGCCGACTTCGCCGCGGACGTCCGCACCGGGCTCACCGCGCGGCCGAAGTCGCTGCCCCCGAGGTACTTCTACGACCGGCTGGGGTCCTTCCTCTTCGAGGCGATCTGCGAGCTGCCCGAGTACTACCTGACCCGCTGCGAGAGCGAGATCCTCGAGGCCTCGGCCGGCGAGATGGTGGGCTCGATCGAGCCGCCGCGGCGGCTGGTCGAGCTCGGCAGCGGCAGCTCGACCAAGACGCGGCTGCTGATCGAGGCCCTGCTCGAGCGCCGCCCGGCGCTCGAGTACGTGCCCATCGACATCTCGGCGGCGGTGCTCGAGGAGAGCTCGCGGGCGCTGCTGGAGCGCTACGCGGGGCTGGCGGTCTCGGCGGTGAGCGCCGACTTCGAGCGCGCCCTCGAGTTCATCTCGGCCGACGGCGGCAGGTCGGCGGGCCCGCCGACGCTGGCGGTCTTCCTCGGCTCCTCGATCGGCAACCTCGACGAAGCCGCGGCGACCGACCTGCTCGCCCGCATCCGCCGGGTGCTGCGTCCGGGCGACGCCCTGCTGCTCGGGGCGGACCTCAAGAAGGCGCCGGAGGTGCTGGTCCCCGCCTACGACGACGCCCTGGGGATCACCGCGGCCTTCAATCTGAACGTGCTGCGCCGCATCAACCGCGAGCTGGGAGGCGAGTTCGACGTGCGCCGCTTCGAGCACCGGGCGATCTGGAACGAAGACGCCGGCCGCATCGAGCTGCACGCCGTCAGCCGCGCGCGCCAGACGGTCCGGATCCGGGACCTCGAGATCGAGGCGCGCTTCGAGGAGGGGGAGTCGATCCACACCGAGAACTCCCACAAGTACGCGCCCGAGGACCTCGAGCGGCTGGCCCGCGCGAGCGGCTTCAGGCTGCGCCGCGCCTGGCGCGACGGCGAGTCGCGATTCAGCGTGAACCTGCTGATCGCGTGAGCCTTGCGCCGTTTGACACTCCGCGGCGATGGCCATACGATGCCTTGCTTGCCGTGAGCCGGCGTAGCTCAGAGGCTGAGAGCGCCTGACTGTGGATCAGGAGGTCACGGGTTCGAATCCCGTCGCCGGTACCAACCTTTCTCCGATACCCCTCGCGAGCGGTGCCGCGCCCGACAAGGAGGACGGATGCCTGAAAGCGTGGAGCCCCGGATCTCGCGCGGCCTGCGCGATCTCCTGCCCGAGCAGATGATCGCCCGCCAGCGGATGGTCGACGCCATCCGCGGGGTCTACGAGCTCTACGGTTTCGTGCCGCTCGAGACCCCGGCGATCGAGTACGCCGACGTGCTGACCGGCTCGCAGGCGGGCCTCGAGGCGACGCAGTCGATCTTCCAGGTCGTCGGCCCCGAGAGCGAGGCGCTGGGGCTGCGCTTCGACCTGACCGTGCCGCTGGCGCGCGTGGTGGCGCAGTACCGCGATCTGCCGCGCCCCTTCCGCCGCTACCAGGTGTCGACCGTCTGGCGCGCCGACAAGCCGGACAAGGGCCGCTACCGGGAGTTCACGCAGTTCGACCTCGACTCGGTCGGGGCCGAGTCGGACGTCGCCGACACCGAGGTGATCGCCGGCATGTGCGACACCCTGGAGGCGATCGGGGTCGGGCCCCACGCGGTCAAGTTCTCGAGCCGCGCGGTGCTCAACCTGCTGCTCGAGTTCGCCGGCATCCCGGCGAGCGAGGGCCCCCGCGTCTTCCGGGTGCTCGACAAGCTCTCGAAGATCGGCCCCGAGAAGCTGCGCAAGGAGCTGACCACCGGCTACAAGGACGAGTCGGGGGACACCATCCCGGGGGTGGGGCTGGACTCGTCGCAGGTGGAGCGCATCGAGCGCTTCCTGGCGATCCGCGGCGACGACCGGCGCGAGGTGGCGGGCCGGGTGCGCGAGCTGTTCTCCGCGCTGGAGTCGGCGGGCCCGGTCCTCGACGAGGTGGAGCGCATCTCCGGCCACCTCTACGCCCTCGGCTACGGCGACGACCGCGTGCGGCTCGACCTGTCGATCGCCCGCGGCCTCGACTACTACACCGGCCCGGTGTTCGAGGCCGAGCTGCTGGACGCGCCGCAGTTCGGCTCGGTCTTCGGCGGCGGTCGCTACGACGGCCTGGTGGAGCGCTTCCTGGGCGAGAAGATCCCGGCCACCGGCGCCTCGATCGGGGTCGATCGGCTGCTGGCGGCGATCGACCACCTGGGCCGCCTGGAGCACCGCAGGTCGACCTCGCGGGTCCTGGTGGCGAGCCTCGACCGGGCGCTGACCGAGGAGTACCTGAAGATCACCTTCGAGCTGCGCCGCGCCGGGGTGCCGGCCGAGCTCTATCTGGGTCCGGCGCCGCGGCTCGGCAAGCAGCTCAAGTACGCGGACCAGACCGACATCCCGGTCGCGCTGCTGCTCGGTCCCGACGAGCGGGAGCGCGGGGTGGTGACGCTCAAGGACATGGCGCGCGGCCGCAGGCGGGCGGCGCAGCTCGAGGCGCGCGACGAGTGGCTGGAGGAGCGGCCGGGGCAGGTCGAGGTGCCGCGCGCCGGGCTGGTCGAGGGGGTGCGCAAGATGCTCGAGGCGATCGAAGGCGGGCGCGGTGGCGGCGGCTGAGCGAGCGGCGCTGGTCCTCGACGGCGCCTCGCTCACGATCGCCGAGCTGGCGCGGGTGGCGCGCGATCCCCGGGTGCGGATCGAGTGCGCGCCGGCGGCGCTGGCGCGGGTCGAGCGCGGCGCCGCCCAGGTGGCGGCGATCGTCGACCGCTACCGCCGGCGCCCCGAGAGCCGCGACTACGGGGTGACGACCGGCTTCGGCGAGTTCAAGAAGGCGATCATCCCCGCCGAGCGCATCGACGACCTGCAGCGCAACATCCTGCTCAGCCACCTGGTCGGGGTCGGCAACAGCTCCGACCCGGACGACCCCGGCAACTACTTCGCCGCCGAAATCGTGCGGGCGGCGCTGGTCACGCGGCTCAACACCTTTCTCGGCGGCCACTCCGGGGTGCGTCCCGAGCTGGTCGCCGCGGTGGTGGCGATGATCGAGCGGGGCGTCGTGCCGCTGGTGCCGCTGCACGGCTCGCTGGGCTCGAGCGGCGACCTCTGTCCGCTCTCCCACCTCTTCGCGGTGCTGCTGGGCGAGGGCCGCTACTACCGGGTGGAGACGACGGCCGATCTGGCCGGGGGCCGGTGGCGCGAGCGCGAGCTGCGGGACGCCTCGCGGCTCGCCGGGGACCTGGAGGGCACCCTGCTCGAGCCGCCGGAGCGCCGGGTCACCGCCAAGGAGGGCCTGGCGCTCACCAACGGCGCCACCTTCTCGGCCGCGGCGCTGGCGCTGGCGACCCACGACGCGGAGGCCCTGGCCGGGACGGCCGACGCCGCGGCCGCGCTCAGCCTCGAGGCCATCTGCGGCTGCGCCCGGGCCTTCGATCCCAAGGTCCACGACCTGCGCGGCCAGCGGGGGCAGATCGCGAGCGCCGCCAACCTGCGCCGCCTGCTCGAGGGCAGCCGGCTCATCGACCGGCGCGCCACCGAGGTGCAGGACGCCTACTCGCTGCGCTGCGCGCCGGTGGTGCACGGCGCCTCCCGCGAGGCCGTCGCCTTCGCCAAGATGATCGTCGGCCGGGAGCTCAACGCGGCCACCGACAACCCGCTGTTCTTCCCCGAAGAGGAGGAGCGGCGGGAGCTGGTCGCGGAGCGCTGGGACGGCCGCTTCGCCGCGAACTGGCCGGCGGGCTACGACGGACGGGAGCGGCGCTCTTACTCGGCGGGCAACTTCCACGGCCAGCAGGTGGCGCTGGCGGCCGACTTCCTGACGATCGCCGTCGCCGAGCTGGCCAACATCTCCGAGCGCCGGACCCAGACGCTGCTCGACCGCAACCACAATCGCGGCCTGCCGCCGAACCTCATCCCCGACGGCGGCGTCAACTCGGGCTACATGCTGGCGCAGTACTGCGCCGCCAGCCTGGTCTCCGAGAACAAGGTGCTCGCCCATCCGGTCTCGGTCGATTCGATCCCCACCTCCGCCAACACCGAGGACCACGTGGCGATGGCCGCGGCGGCGGCGCGCAAGCTCGGCCGGGTCCTCGCCAACGCCCAGGCGGTGCTGGCGATCGAGCTGATGGTCGCGGCGCAGGCGGTCGAGTGGCGGGCGGCGGCGACGCCGGCGATCTGGGAGGAGCTGGGGGTCGCCGCGGCGCCCGGGGAGGGGGAAGAGGAGCGGCGATTCCTGGCCCTGACCGGGCCCGACGCGGGCGAGCTCGCCCGCCGGCGCGCGGCCCTGGCGGAGCGGCTCGGGGCGGGCTCCGGCCGGGTCTACCTCGCGGTCCGCGCCGCGGCGCCGGCGATGCGCGAGGACCGGCCGCTCGACGCCGATCTCGGCCGGCTGCGGCGCCTGCTCGAGACCGGCGAGCTGGTCGCCGGACTCGCCGGGGAGCTTCCCGGCGCGCTGGAGCCGATCGCGCCGCTCTCCTGACGCGCGGCGCGGCTCAATCGAAGCCCAGGGCGGCGGCGGCCGCCTCCACCGCTTCCGGTCGCGCGGCGTGGCGGCGGCCGTGCTCGAGGTAGCGGCGCGCCGCGGCGGGCTCGCCGGCCGCGACGAGGGCCGCGGCGATCGCCGCGTAGGCGCCGCCGCTTCGGGGATCGAGCGCCAGCGAGCGGCGCAGCGCCGCGGCGGCCTCCCGCGGGCGGTCGAGCGCCGCGTGGGCCTCGCCGATCCTAAGCCAGCCGGCCGCCGCGGTGGGGCGCAGCTCGACGGCGCGCTCGAGCGCCACGAGCGCCTCGGCCGGCCGGTCGAGGCCGAGCCGGACGAAGCCCAGGTTGAGCCAGCTCTCGGCCCGGCGCGGGTCGCGCGCCAGCACCTCTCGAAGGATGCTCTCCGCCGGCTCGAGCCGGCCCTCGCCGGCCTCGGCGATCGCCCGCCACTCGTCGGCGAGCGCCAGCCCGGGGGCGCGGGCGCGAACCTCCTCGAGCGCCGCGAGCGCCTCGGCGAAGCGACGCTGGTGGAGCCGCCGCTGGGCGAGGTCGAGGAAGGGGACGGGCTCGGGCGGCGAGGCCTCCGCGAGCAGCCGGGCGAGCCGGTCGCCGGTGGCGCCGCCGGCGCCGGCGCGGACCGCGGCCAGCGTCCGGTGCAGCTCTGCCGGGGGCCCCGTCGGCGCTTCGGGCGCGAGCGGCTCGATGCCGACGATGACCGGCTCGCGCTCCTCCAGCGGCGCGAGGAGCTGCGGACCGAGAGCGTGCCGCCCGATCCGGTGATCCGTCATCACCACGCGGACCACGTCCTCGGTGCGCCGGCGGGGCATGTGGCAGGCGACGCAGTCGGCGTCGGCCGCCGCGCTCGCGTGCGTGGCGGCGGGATCCCCGCAGTCTTCGGGCTGGTGGCAGCCGAGGCAGGCGGCGCGGTAGTGCGCCGGCCGCTCCGCCGGCGGCACCTTGCGGTGGGGGTCGTGGCAGGTGAGGCAGGAGAGCGCGCCCGCGCTCGCCAGGTAGCAGCGGCTCTGCAGCAGCCGGTAGGCGTGGTGGTTGATCTCGAA
>JBFJMD010000170.1:0-5810 GCA_041634115.1 Thermoanaerobaculia bacterium
CCGGTGATCACGGTGAGGTACCCGAGCGCGGGACACCCGCCCCGCGCCCGGATTGTAGGGTCGGCGCCCGCCCCAGGGCAACAAAACAGGTCACAGCGCCGCGAGTTCTTGCCCCGGCCGGCGGCTCGTGAAACAATCGCCGCGAGGAGCGTTGCCGCAGGTTCAGCCCGCGTCCGACACCCCGCAAGCACCCTACCGGAGGAACGACTATGGCTCAGTCCATCGCTGAAGAGAAATCCGCCCAGCGCGTGCTGGTCGCGTACGAGGCCAGGGACGGCGTCGCCTATCTGACGCTCACCGACCCGCCCGCCAACACCTACACCTACGAGATGATGCGCCAGCTCGACGACGCCATTCTCAAGGCGCGCTTCGACCCCGGGGTGCACGTGCTCGTGCTCACCGGCCTGGGCGAGAAGTTCTTCTGCGCCGGCGCCAACATCAGCATGCTGCAGCAGGCCGACCCGACCTTCAAGTACTACTTCTGCCTGCACGCCAACGAGACCCTGAACCGCCTCGAGCAGACGCCGAAGCTGGTCATCGCGGCGCTCAACGGCCACACCGTCGGCGGCGGCCTGGAGATCGCGATGGCCGCGGATCTGCGGATCGCCAAGAAGGACGCCGGCAAGCTCGGCCTGCCCGAGATCAACCTCGGCGTCCTGCCCGGCACCGGCGGCACCCAGCGGCTGGCGCGCCTGGTCGGCAAGTCGCGCTCGATCGAGCTAATGGTGACCGGCGACCTCGTCACCTTCGAGCGCGGTCAGGAGCTGGGGATCGTCAACCGGATCTTCGAGGGCGACGACTTCATGGACCAGATCGCCGCCTTCGCGCGGCAGTTCTGCCCCCCCAACCGGGCAGCGAAGGCGGTCGGGCGGATCAAGCGCTCGGTCCAGTCCGGGGCCGAGATCCCCTTCGAGAGCGGCCTGGCGGTCGAGCGCGAGCTGCAGCAGCAGCTGTTCCAGAGCGACGACGCCCGCGAGGGGCTCGCCGCCTACGTCGAGAAGCGCAAGCCGCAGTTCAAGGGGGTCTAGGGTGGCGAGCGTCTCCGAAGCCGCGACCGCGGCCGCCAAGCTGCCGCCCGACCGGCTCTTCGTCGGCGGCGAGTGGGTGGCGCCGGAGGGGGGCGCCACCTTCTCCACCGTCAATCCCGCCACCGAGGAGACGCTGTGCGAGGTGGCGGCGGCGTCGGAAGGCGACGTCGACCGCGCGGTCGACGCGGCGCACTCGGCGCTCGCCGGCGACTGGGCGAAGGCCTCGGGGCGCGAGCGCAGCCGGCTGCTGTGGAAGATCGCCGACGCGCTGGAGCAGCGGATCGACGAGTTCGCGCTCCTCGAGACGCTCGACAACGGCAAGCCGATCTTCGAGTCCAAGTACGTGGACGTGCCGGCGGCGATCGACGCCCTGCGCTACTTCGCCGGCTGGGCGGACAAGCTCCACGGCGAGTCCCTGCCGGTCTCGGGACCGTTCGTCCTCGGCTACACCCTGCGCGAGCCGATGGGGGTCGTCGCCGCCATCACCCCCTGGAACTTCCCGCTGATCCAGGCGCTGTGGAAGATCGCCCCGGCCCTCGCCTGCGGCAACGCCGTCATCCACAAGCCGGCCTCCTACACGCCGCTGACGGCGCTCAAGTTCGCCGAGCTCGCCTTCGAGGCCGGCCTGCCGGCGGGCGCCCTCAACGTGGTGACCGGCGGCGGCTCGCAGGTCGGCGGCGCCCTGGTGCGCCATCCGCGAGTGGCCAAGATCTCCTTCACCGGCTCGACCGAGGTCGGGCGCGGGCTGATGCGCGAAGCCGCCGAGACGATCAAGCGGGTCACCCTCGAGCTGGGCGGCAAGTCGCCCAACATCGTCTTCGCCGACGCCGACCTCGACGCCGCGGTCAAGGGCGCCTACAACGGCATCTTCTACGGCAAGGGCGAGGTCTGCGCCGCCGGCTCGCGGCTCTTCGTCGAGAAGAAGGCGCACGACGAGCTGCTCGAGAAGCTCGTCGCCCGCACCAAGCGGCTGGTGCCGGGCGATCCCCTCAACCCCAGGACCCGACTCGGGGCGCTGGTCTCGAAGGGGCAGCGCGAGAGCGTGCTCGGCTACGTCGAGATCGGCCGCGAGGAAGGGGCGGAGGTGGCGATCGGCGGCGAGCCCGAGACGGTCGACGGCCGCGGCTACTTCATGCAGCCGACGATCCTGACCGGCGTCGACAACTCGATGCGGGTGGCCCAGGAGGAGATCTTCGGGCCGGTGCTGGTCGCGATCCCCTTCGAGGACCCGGAGGAGGCGGTGGCGCTCGCCAACGCCTCGATCTACGGACTCGCCGCCGGGGTGTGGACGCGCGACGTCGGCAAGGCGCACGCGGTGGCGGCGCGGCTGCAGGCCGGCACGGTCTGGATCAACCAGTACAACTGGTACGACTCGGGGGTGCCCTTCGGCGGCTACAAGCAGAGCGGCTTCGGCCGCGAGCTCGGGCGCCAGGCCCTCGATCACTACACCGAGACGAAGTCGGTCCTGGTGGGCCGCTGAGCGGACGACGCTTGCCCCCGTGGAGCCCCGCTTGAGCGCCGAACGCCCCCTGCTGGCGGCGCCGGTGCGCACGCCGATCGGCAAGTTCGGCGGCGGCCTCGCGGCGCTCTCGGCGGCCGACCTGGGGACGCGGGCGGCCACCGCCTGCCTCGAGCGGGCGGGGATCGAGCCGGCGCGGGTGGACCAGGTGATCTTCGGCCACGCCCGCCAGGCCGGCGGCGGCCCGAACACCGCCCGCCAGATCGCCTTCCGCGCCGGCGTGCCCGTCGAGCGGCCGGCGTTCACGGTCAATCAGGCCTGCGCCTCGGGCCTCCAGGCGGTGCTCTGCGCCGCGCGCGCGATCCGCCAGGGCGAGGCCCGCCTGGTGCTCGCCGGCGGCACCGAGAGCATGTCGAACACCCCCTACCTGCTCCCCCGCGCCCGCTGGGGCTACCGGCTCGGCCACGCCGAGCTGGTGGACGGCATGTACCGCGACGGCTTCGTCGACCCCCTGTCCGAGCTCGTCATGGGCGAGACCGCCGAGGAGCTGGCGGGCGAGAGCGGGGTGACCCGGGAGGCGGCCGACGAGTACGCCGCCGAGAGCCAGCAGCGCTGCGAGCGGGCCCGCCGGCGCGGCCGCTTCGGGCGGGAGATCGCGCCGGTGACCGTGGAGGGCAAGCGGGGCGCGACCACCGTCGCCGGCGACGAGCACCCCCGCGAGGGAGTCACCGCGGAGGGGCTGGCGCGGCTCCGGCCCGTCTTCCGCGACGGCGGCACGGTCACCGCGGGCAACGCCTCGGGCATCACCGACGGTGCCGCCGCGATCCTCGTCGCCGGCCCCGACGCGGCCCGCGAGCTGGGGCTCGAGCCGGAGGCCGAGCTGGTGGACTGGGAGGTGGTCGGCGTCGAGCCCCGGGTCATGGGCATCGGCCCGGTGCCGGCGGTGCGCGGGCTCCTCGCTCGCACCGGCCTCGGGCTCGACGGCATCGACGAGATCGAGCTCAACGAGGCCTTCGCCAGCCAGGTGCTGGCCTGCGTCGAGGGCCTCGGCCTCGACCGCGCCCGGCTCAACCCGGACGGCGGCGCCATCGCCCTGGGGCACCCGATCGGGTGCACCGGCGCCCGCATCCTGGTGACCCTGCTGCACGGGATGGCGGAGCGCGGCGGGCGCCGCGGCATCGCGACCCTGTGCGTCTCGGGCGGCCTCGGCCTGGCCGTCCTCGTCGAGCGAACGGAGGGGCCGGCGGCGTGAGGGACTCGATCCTGATCTGCGCCGAGAGCCTCCGCAAGTCGCGGAACTACGTCGAGGCGCTGAAGACGATCGACGTGCCGGGCGAGCGGATTCGGGTCGTCACCCCGCAGAGCCCGCTCCCCGATGCGGCCGCCGCCGCGGCGGAGGCCGCCGGGCTCATCCTCTGCGGCGGGCCCGACGTCGATCCGCGGCGCTACGGCGAGGAGCCGCTCGAGGAGGCCGGTCTGGCGCTCTACCCGGCCCTCGACGCGCTCGAGTGGGAGGTCCTCGAGGGGGCGCGCCGGGGACGGACGCCGGTCTGGGCGATCTGCCGCGGACTGCAGACCCTGAACGTCTTCCTCGGCGGCACCCTCTACCAGGACATCGGGATCCAGGTCGCCGGCGCCGCGGACCACAACATCGGGCAGCCGCTCGACCACATCGCCCACGGCCTCGACCGGATCTCGACCGCGACCCCGTTCGGGGCGCTCCTGGCGAGCGACCGGGCGCGGGTCAACAGCCGCCACCACCAGGCGATCAAGGACCTCGCCCCGGGGCTGCGGCGGGTCGCCGACTCCCCCGACGGGGTGCTGGAGGTGATCGAGGGCGAGAGCCCCGACTGGTGGCTGCGCGGAGTGCAGTGGCACCCCGAAGACCTGATCGCCCTGCCTCTCCAGCGCGCCCTGTGGCGCGCCTTCACATCCATCGCCGGCGGCACTCGCCGGGCGCGGGCCTCCCGCGACTCGCGGCCCGAGTCGAGCGAGCGCGCCGGGACCTCGGCCGGATGAGCGGCGTCCGGGTCGAGCGCGGAGAGAAGGAGCGGCGGCTGGCGACGGTCGTCCTCGACCGGCCGCCGCTCAACATCCTCGACCTGGAGACGCTGGCCGCGCTCGGCGAGCGGCTCGAGGCGCTGGCCGCGGAGCCGGGCGTCCAGCTCGTCGTCGTCCGCGGCGCGGGCGAGCGCGCCTTCTCCTGCGGCGTGGCGGTCCAGGACCACACGCCGGACAAGATCCCGGCCATGCTGGAGACGTTCCACCGCGCGATCCGCGCCCTTGCGCGGATGCCGGCGGTGAGCCTCGCCGTCGTGGACGGCCACTGCCTCGGCGGCGGCCTCGAGCTGGCCGCCTCCTGCGACCTGGTGCTCGCCTCCGAGGAGAGCCGCTTCGGCCAGCCGGAGATCGAGCTCGGCTGCTTCCCGCCGGTGGCCGCGGCGCTCTTCCCCGCCCGCCTCGGCAGCGCCCGCACGATGGAGCTGCTGCTGACCGGCCGCACGCTGGACTGCGCCGAGGCCGAGCGCCTCGGCCTCGTCAACTGGAGCGCCCCGCGCGAGAAGCTCGAAGAGAAGCGGCGCGAGGTCGTCGCCGCCCTGCTGGCGAAGAGCGGCGCCGCGAGCCGCCTCGTCAAGCGCGCCGTCGCCGCCGGCCGCGACCTCGGATTCGAGGCCGCCCTCGCCGAGGCCGAGCGCCTCTACGTCGAGGAGCTCGCCGGCAGCGAGGACGCGGCCGAAGGGGTGGCGGCGTTCCTGGAGAAGCGAAAGCCGCGCTGGAAGCACAAGTAGCCTACAGAGGAGCCACTCGATGACCGAGACCGTTCTACGCGAGCAGGAGGGTCGCACCGCGATCCTCACCATCAACCGGCCGGACAAGCTCAACGCCCTCAACCAGGAGGTGCGCGACCGCACCCTCGCGCTGCTCGACGAGATCCGCGAGGACGACGGGGTCGGCGCGGTGGTCATCACCGGCGCCGGCGACAAGTCGTTCATTGCCGGGGCCGACATCGGGGAGTTCGAGGGGCGCCAGCCCTTCGACCAGCGCCACGCGATGGCGAGCCCCCGGATCTTCGACGTCATGGCCGAGTTCCCCAAGCCGGTGGTGGCGATGATCAACGGCTTCTGTCTCGGCGGCGGCTGCGAGCTGGCGATGTCGTGCGACATCCGGGTGGCCTCCGAGAAGGCCCGCTTCGGGCAGCCGGAGATCAACCTCGGGCTGATCCCCGGCGGCAGCGGCACCCAGCGGATGCCGCGCCTGGTGGGCCTCGGCCACGCCCTGCGCCTGATCCTCAGCGGCGAGATGATCGGCGCCGCCGAGGCGAA
>JBFJMD010000171.1:0-5809 GCA_041634115.1 Thermoanaerobaculia bacterium
ACGACGGGGTCTACGAGCCCTTCCCCTTCACCGACCCGTTCACCGGGCGGCAGTACACGCTGCTCAACGAGATCGAGCCGGCCACGGTGCGCAAGGGGAACCGGCCCGGCTTCACCGCCAACCCGAACGCGACGGAGTACTACCAGGACTACGAGGCGCTCATACTGACCTTCAAGAGGCGCCTGACCCGGAACTTCGGCCTGATGGCGTCCTACACCCTCTCCGAGTCGAAGGGCCTGATCCCGCGGATGCTCTCGGCCTCGCAGTTCAACCCGTTCTACGGCAGCCGCGAGGGCTCGGATCCGAACAACTACGTCAACGCCGACCAGCTCCTGCAGGGCGACCGCAAGCACATGTTCCGCGCGCAGGGGAACTTCCTGCTGCCGAAGAACTTCCAGCTCACGGCGATGCTCAACCTGCAGAGCGGCCGGCCCTACGCCCGCCAGATCCGGGTCTTCGGCTTGAACCAGGGCTCGCAGCGGGTGATCATGGAGCCGGCGAGCGACGGCCAGCGCTTCCCCTTCCAGCGGCTGGTCGACATCGGCATCGGCAAGCGCTTCAACCTGAAGTGGCGGGGCGCGGTGTTCAAGGTCGACGCCCAGATGTTCAACGTCTTCAACGACGACTCCCTCGAGTTCTGGCAGGACCTGGTGCTGGCCGAGGGGGACGTCTTCCTGCCCGACACCTACGTGCTGCCGCGGCGGCTCATGCTGCGCATCGGGCTCGAGTACTAACCGGCCCGAGATCGGAAACCGGCGACGAGGGCGGCGGAGCGATCCGCCGCCCTCGCGCTTTCAGGAGAGCGGCCCGGTCTCCGGCCAGATCTGCTCGCAGCGCGCGGTCAGCCGCCGGGCGGCGGCGACGACCAGCGCCCCCAGCCGCGGGATCGAGCGGCGGTCGAGCCGCGCCGCCGGGCCGCCGACGCTGACCGCGCCGAGGGGCTCGCCGTCGCGCCCGCAGAACGCCGCGCCGACGGCCACGGCGCCCTCCTCGAGCTCCCCGATCGCGGTCGCGTAGCCGCGCTCGCGCACCCGCGCCAGCTCGCGCTCGAAGGCGGCGGCGTCCACCAGGGTGGCGGAGGTGTGGCGCGGCAGCCGGGCCGGGAGGTGCAGGCGCCTTCGCGCTTCCGGCATCGCCGCGAGCACCGCCTTGCCGGTCGAGGTGGCGTGGACCGGCCAGTGGGTGCCGACCGTGGCCGCGGCCGCGACCAGGTGGCGGCCGGCCACTTCCTCGAGGATCAGCATGCGGTCGTCCATCAGCACCTCGAGGGTCGCGGTCTCGCCGGATTCGGCCGCCAGCCGCTCGAGCTCGGGCCGCGCCAGAGAGCGCAGGTCGCTGGTCGTCAGCGCCTGGGCGCCGAGGGCGATGACGCCGGGGCCCAGCCGATAGCCGCCGGTGGCGGGGCTGCGCTCGACCAGGCCCTCGCTCTCGAGCGCCCCCAGCAGCCGGTGGGCCGTGGTCTTGGCGAGACCGAGCTCGTCGCAGAGCTCGGACAGCCCCCTCTCCGGACGCTCGCGGGTGAAGGTCTTGAGCAGGCGGATGGCCCGCAGGACCGCCTGGGTTCCACTCGGGGGCCTGCGCGTCTTCATGTCGCAACCATATTATGAACCCACGGGTCACAATATGGTACCTTTCGGCCCAGGAGGACCTCCCGTGAGCCGGACCACGACGAGCGCCGCCATCCCCTCCGACATCGAGATCGCCCAGGCCGCGAAGCTGCGCCCCATCGTGGACGTGGCGGCCGAGCTCGGCCTCGCGCCGGAGCAGATCGAGCCCTACGGCCACACCAAGGCCAAGGTCAACCTCGACGTCCTCGCGGGCGCCCCCGCCCGCGGCAGGCTGGTGCTCGTCACCGGCACCAACCCGACCCCGGCGGGCGAGGGCAAGACCACCGTCACCGTCGGTCTCGCCCAGGCCTTGCGGCGGCTCGGAGTGCGGGTGACGCCGTGCATCCGCGAGCCGAGCCTGGGGCCGCTCTTCGGCATCAAGGGGGGCGCCGCCGGCGGCGGCTATTCGCAGATCGTGCCGATGGAGGACTTGAACCTCCACTTCACCGGCGACATGCACGCGGTGACCTCCGCCCACCTGCTGCTCTCGGCGATGCTCGACAACCATCTCCATCACGGCAAGGAGCCGCTGCTCGACCCGCGGCGGGTGCTCTGGAAGCGCTGCGTGGACATGAACGACCGGGCGCTGCGCGAGATCGTGGTGGGGCTCGGCGGACCCGGCAACGGTGTCCCGCGACAGGACGGCTTCGTGATCACCGCCGCGAGCGAGATCATGGCGGTGCTCTGCCTGGCCGAGGGGGTCGAGGACCTCGAGCGCCGCCTGGGCGAGATCCTGATCGGCTACACCCGCGACCGGCAGCCGGTGCGGGCGAAGGACCTCGCGGCCCAGGGGGCGATGACGCTGCTCCTCGCCGATGCCCTCAAGCCGAACCTGGTGCAGACCCTGGAAGGCGGCCCGGCCTTCGTCCACGGCGGACCGTTCGGCAACATCGCCCAGGGCTGCAGCTCGATCCTCGCGACCCGCGCCGGGCTGGCGCTCGCCGACGTGGTGCTGACCGAGGCCGGCTTCGGCAGCGAGCTGGGGGCGGAGAAGTTCTTCCACATCAAGTGCCGGGCGGGCGGCCTCGAGCCGGCGGCGGCGGTGCTGGTGACGAGCGTGCGGGCGCTCAAAATGAACGGCGGCGCGCCGCGCGAGGCGCTCGCCGACGAGAACCTGCAGGCGCTCGGCGCCGGGCTGCCCAACCTCGACAAGCACGTCGAGAACCTCGTCGACTTCGGGGTGCCGCCGGTGGTCGCGGTCAACCGCTTCCCCACCGACACCAGGGCCGAGATCGAGGCCGTCGTCGCCCGCTGCGAGGAGAAGGGCGTGCGGGCGGCGCCGGTGGACGTCGTCCGCCGCGGAGGCGAGGGGGGCGAGGAGCTGGCCAAGATGCTGATGGAGGCGATCGGGGACGGCGCCGCCAGGCTCTCCTACTTCTACGACCTCGAGAGCCCGATCAAGAAGAAGATCGAGGCCATCGCCTCCCGGGTCTACGGCGGCGACGGGGTCGACTACGACGCCCGCGCCGACCGCTCGATCGCGGAGCTGGAGGAGCTGGGTCTCGGCACCGCCCCGATCTGCATGGCCAAGACCCAGTACTCGCTCTCCGACGACCCCAAGCTCCTCGGCCGGCCGCGGGGCTTCCGCCTGCGGATCATGGACGCGGTCGCCTCGGCCGGCGCCGGCTTCGTGGTGGCGCTCGCCGGCGACATCCTGCGCATGCCGGGCCTGCCCCGGGTCCCCGCCGCCTGCGACATGCGCATCGCCGCCGACGGCACGATCGAGGGGCTGCAGTAGGCGCGGCTGCGCTCGCCTCGCGTTTCCGGCCGCTCGCGGGCGCCAGCGACCGCCGCGGGATCAGCGGGGCCGGTCCGCGCGCGCGATGCTCACGACCCGATTCGCAGGGAGCTCGCCGAACGCGCTCACCGTGCCGTCCGGCCAGGTGACCGTCACCCGGACCGCCGGCTCGAGTCCCTCCAGCCGGCCGAGGCCGAAGTGAAAGCGCGGGTCGCTCGCCGAGACGTAGGAGGCGCCGATCACCCGATGGCCGACCCACCGCCGGCCGCCGGCCTCGACGGCGACGAGCCGCGCCTGCGGCGCGTCCACCGCCAGCCAGGACCCCGCCCGCGCCGAGTCGTTGCGCAGCAGGGTCGGCGGCGCGTCCACGTTGGCGATCGCGAGGTCGAGGTCGCCGTCGCCGTCGATGTCGCCGGCGGCTACGCCGCGGCTCGACTCCTCCACTTCGAGGCCGGGACCGGCGCCGGCCGTGGCGTCGGCGAAGCGCTCCCCCGCCGAGGTCAGCAGCAGGTTTCGCTGCCGGTAGCTGGTGCCGGCGGCGGGCACCTCGTCCGCCTGCGGGTAGATGTGCCCGTTGGCGATGAAGAGATCGACGCCGCCGTCGAGGTCGAAGTCGGCGAGCACCGTGCCCCAGGAGAGCGGCTGGAAGGTCGGCTCGAAGATCCCGGTCGCGCGCGTCACGTCCTCGAACACGAGGTCCCCGAGGTTGCGGTAGAGGGTCGAGGCGTCGCGGTGGAAGTTGGTGACGAAGAGGTCCGCCAGCCCGTCGCTCTCGACGTCGCCGGCCGCCAGCCCCATGCCCGCCTGCGCCTTGCCCCCCTCGTCCAGCGCCGCCCCGCTCCACAGCCCGACCTCGCGGAAGCGGCCGCCGCCGTCGTTGCGGTAGAGGTAGTTGGGGTTCGAATCGTTGGCGACGTAGAGGTCGAGGTCGAGGTCGCCGTCGAGGTCGAGGGCGGCGACGCCGAAGCTGTAGAAGAGTCCGACGTCCGAGAGCCCGGCCTCCTCGGTGACGTCGCGGAAGCGGCCGCCGCCCAGGTTCTCGAAGTAGCGGTTCCCCGCGCCCTCGAGCCCGAACGGCCCGATCATGACCTTCGTGCCCTCCCAGTCGAGGGCGGGCACCGCGCCGAGCACGTCGTCCAGCGAGCAGTCGATGTAGGCGCCCAGGTAGAGGTCCTCGTCGCCGTCGCCGTCGGCGTCGAAGAAGGCCGCGCCGGTCGACCACCCGTCGATGCCCGGGCCGTCCTCGGCCCGGCGGAACGTGCCGTCGCCGTTGTTCAGGAAGAGGACGTCCGGCCCGAAGTTCGAGACGAAGAGGTCGGGCGCGCCGTCGCCGTCGGCGTCCCCCACCGCGATCCCCGTGGCCCAGCCGTCGTCTCCGGTGCCGGAGGCGTCGGTGGCGTCCTCGAAGGTGCCGTCGCCCCGGTTGCGGTAGAGGCGGTTCCGCCCCCGCTCCAGCACCTCGCGGCCCTCGGTCCTCCAGCCGTTGATCAGGTAGAGGTCGAGGTCGCCGTCGCCGTCCAGGTCGGAGAGCGCCAGCCCCGTGCCGCCCGACTCGAGAATGTGGGGCTTGGTCCGGCTACCGCACCAGGTCGGCTCGCCGAGGCCGGCCGCCTCCGCGACGTCGACGAAGCGGATGCCGGCGGCGGGCGCACTCTCTCCGGCCCCCGCGCCGCCGGTCCCCGCGACGGCGAGCGGGAGGGCGAGCCAGGCGGCGGCGCGAAGCGCTGCCCCGCGCCCCCTCGCGGCCGGCCCCGGCGCCCGGATCACTCGGCGAGCAGCCCGCCCGCGATCGAGGAGAACTTCTCCCAGGCCGCCTTGCGCGCGGCGTCGTCCTTGGCCTCGCGCATCGACTTCGCCACCGCCAGCAGGTCCTTCTTCGCCGCGCTGGTCACGATCACGAAGCCCGGCTCGTAGAGGCCCTGCTCCTCCCCGGCGGCGTTGTGGTGATGGCCACCCTCGAGGAGCCGCTTGCGCACGCCGCCCACGGCGTTGTCGCCCTCGTTGGCGAAGAGCGCGATCTCGGCCGCGCAGCCCTGCCAGTCGCCCCCCTTCATCCGCGCCTCCGCGGCGTGGCGATGGCCGTCGAGCAGCGCGCGCATGAAGCCCGCCTCCGCCCGGCGCAGCGCCAGGATCGTGTCGGCGAGCGCGTCGTAGCTCGCCACCAGGCTCTTCGGCGTCTCCTGGGCGAAGCCCAGCGAGCCCGCCAGGCAGCCGGCGAGCACCAGAATCAGCACCTTGGTCCGCATGATTCGACCTCCGTTTCTCGAGCGGGGCGTCCCCTCCGACCCGGGGCCCCGTTCCACTGCAGATGCGCCGATGTTGTCGCCGGCGGGGACCGGGGTCCACACCCCGGCGGGTAGGAGCGCGCCGAAGGGCGGCGCGAGCCGTGGCCCGTCGGCTAGGATGGAGCCGGCTCGAGCGATGTCGATGCCCGGACTCGCCGCCGTCCTCCTCGCCTGGCCCG
>JBFJMD010000172.1:0-5808 GCA_041634115.1 Thermoanaerobaculia bacterium
CCAGGCGGTTGCGCGGGATCTCGAGGGTCAGGTTGCGGAGGTTGTGCTCGCGGGCGCCGCGAACGACGATCGAGTCCATCGAGCGGGCAATCTAACAGACGCCCGAAGGTGCGGCTTCACCGGTCGTTTGCGCGTGGGCGTCGCAGGAGGGGGCCCTCCCGGGGTCAAAAGGCCGATCTCGGCGTCTCTCGTCTGACCGCGGTCCGGTCCGCGGCGCGCGTCTCGTCAGCTACCGGGAGTGGAACCATGCCCCCTGGAGGGCCCCCTCCCGCGACACCCGGGTCCATCGAAGAAGAGGTAGCGCCCTGACCTGTGCAGGGCGCTCGAATCGGATGCGCCCCCACGGGTGGGGGCGCGATCTCTCACCACCCGACCGTCATGCCGAGCACCGCCGCCTCGGACTCCCACCTCCCGTTATAGCCATTCACGTTCACGAGCGTCGTCCGGGTCTCGACGGGGACGTAGAGCAGCGCCAGGTCGAGCCGCGACTTCCGGCCCTGGCGGCCGTAGCCGACGGCGTAGCCGAGGCGGTCGCCGTCGGGGAGGATCGGGCCGAGGGTCTCGAGCGGCTGCGGGGTCTCGTCGAGGTAGAGGCCGAAGCGCCACTCGGTCTTCGGTCCGCGGCTCCAGCGCAGCCCGAGCCGGTAGCTCCGGACGTCCTTCCAGTTCTGGCGCACGACCGCGTCGAGCGGCGGGAAGGTCTCGAACTCGACCGGGATCTGCTGCACGCTGCTCCAGCCGGTCCCGTTGACGTCGAGCTCGGCGAGCCAGGCCGGCGCGAGCGCGACGGCGACCCCCAGGCTCCACATCGCGGGGTACTCGAGCGAGCTCTTGATCGGCAGGTCGCGGTCGAACGGCAGGGTGGCCGCGATCAGCTCGTCGAGCGGCGGGAAGCCGGTCGGGATCCGGGTCAGCCGCCCGGCGCCCGAGTAGTCGACCTCGATCGCGCTGCGGTAGGAGAGGCCCCAGGAGAGGCTCTCGCCGGCTTTGAAGAGCAGCCCGGCCTGCCAGCCGACCCCGAGCTCGGCGTCGCTCTCGAGATCGGCCTGGGCGACGTCCACCACGCCACCGGTCAGCGGGTCGAGGGCCGGCAGCCGCCGGTGGAGCTCGATCTCGGAAATCCGCAGCAGCAGGCCGAAGCCGACCCCGAGTCGCTCCGAGGCCTGCCAGCCGAGGTTCGGGCTGACGTCGACGAGCTTGATCCCCGCCTTCGTCGTGAGGAACCGGCCGCTGAAGGCGTCGGCGTCCCATTCGCTCGCCAGGCCGTAGGGGGTGTTGATCGCGAGCCCGAAGGTCCAGCCCGCGGCCACCGGCTCCACCCAGTAGAAGTGCGGCAGCGGCGCCGCGAACGACTCCATCTGCTCGACGGCGCCGGCGGCGATCCCGGGCGCCGCGCCGTGGAACTTCGCGCCGTCAGAGGCGACGAGCGAGAAGCCGGCGGCGAACTCCCGGTCGTCGAGAAACCCCAGCCCGCCGACGTTGTGGAACATCGCCGAGGGGTCGTCGGCCTGGGCGGTGAAGGCGCCCCCCATCCCCATCGCCCTGCTGCCCTGCTCGAAGATGCTGAAGCCGCCGCCGAAGGCGGGCGTCGCCGCCGCCGGAGCCAGGGCCAGGGTCGCGGCCAAGAGCAGGGCCGGGGCTTTTGCGCATCCCACCATTCGATCGCTCGGAAGCCGGGCCGGACGGGCCTCCGGATCATACTCCCACCGCGGCGCGACCGCCGCCCGTCGGGTCGGACAGCTGCTAGAGTACCTGTCGACAGGAGGAGCCGATGGAATTCGAGCACCCGCATCACGAGGAGACCCACGGCAAGGTCCGCGAGTACCTTGCCGAGCTCTTCGACGATCCCTACCTCGACGAAGAGAACGGTCACTTCTACGTCGGCTACGGCAGCACCGTGCTCGAGATCTCGGTGGAGCCGTACGGGCCGGAGGAGACTACGGTCGAGTTCACCGCCTACTGCGTCCAGGGGGTCAAGCCCGACGAGAAGCTGCTGCTGGGGCTGCTCGAGCTGAACCACAAGCTGCCGGTGGGCGCCTTTTCGCTTCTCGGCAAGGACATCTTCTTCTCGCACGCGATCTTCGGCCGCGAGCTCGACCGCAAGAACCTCCTGGGCGCGATCGCCGCGGTCGCCAACGTCTCCGACGAGTACGACGACCGGATCGTCTCGAAGTTCGGGGGGCAGACGGCGCTCGATCGCATCCGCGACACCGGCGGCCGCAAGAAGCGCCACGGCCGCGCCTGAGCCGGCGCCCGCCGCGGCGGCTCAGTCCGGCCGGCGGCGGTCGCGGATCGCGGCCCGCGCCTCCTCTTCCATCGTCTTGCGCCGCGCCGCCTGGCGCTTGTCGTAGAGCTTGCGGCCGCGGGCGAGCGCGATCTCGACCTTGATCTTGTTCCCCTTGAGATAGACCGACAGCGGCACGCAGGTCAGGCCCTGGATCGCGGTGCGGCCGAAGATGCGGTCGATCTCGCGCCGGTTGAGCAGCAGCTTGCGCGGCCGCTCCGGGTCGTGGTTCTGGCGGTTGCCGTGGCTGTAGGGGCTGATGTGGGCGTTGACCAGGAAGGCCTCGCCGTCGCGCACCTCGACGTAGCTGTCCTTGAGCTGGACCTTGCCCTGCCGCGCCGATTTGACCTCGCTGCCGAGGAGCGCGATCCCGGCCTCGAAGGTGTCCTTGATCTCGTAGTCGTGGCGGGCCCGGCGGTTGGCCGCCAGCCGCCGCACCGCCGCCTTGTCGCTCCCCTTCATGCCGTCACCCAGTCTATCCCGGCCCGCGACGCCGAAATCGCATGAAAATGCTAGAGTTTCGGCCGATGAGCCCGTCCGTGGCCGTCCTTCTCTCCACCCTCCTGCTGGCCGCCGGCGGCGACCCGAAGCCGCGCATCACGGACCTGCGGGTCGCCCTCCACGGCCACCGCGTCGAGGCCGGATTCGAGCTCGTGGACGGCTTCGGCGAGGAGCTGGTCGAGCGCATCAGCACCGGGCTGCCGAGCGGCTACGACTTCCAGTTCCGGCTGGTCCGCGACTACAAGCGCTGGTTCGACAACGACATCGAGGGCTGCGACTTCCAGGTGGTGGCGATGTACAACGCCGTCACCCGCGAGTACCTGGTCAACTACAAGCTCGACGGCAAGCTGATCCAGAGCCGGGTGGTGCGCGACCTCGAGGAGCTGCGGCGGGCGATGACCCGCTTCGACTCCATCCCGATCTTCAATCTCGGCGACATCGGCGGCAAGCGGCGCCTCCTCGTCAAGGTGCGCGCCAAGCTCGGCTCTCGCACCATCTTCTACTTCATCCCCACTACGGTGACCACCGACTGGGTGGAGTCGCGCAAGTTCCAGCCGCCGGACGCGGGGAGCTGAGCGATGCCTCTGCGCGAGCAGATCCTCCGCCGCCGCAAGGACAACCGCTGGATCGTCGGCGGGCTCGTGGTGCTGCTGCTGCTGCTCTCGGCGATCTACTACTTCGTGCAGCGCGGGCGCGACCTGCCGGCCGACCTGATGGCCAACCGGCTGCTGGTCTTCGCGCTCTGGTACATCAACCTGGTCCTGATCATCACCATCGCCTTCGTCCTGCTGCGCAACCTGTTCAAGCTGGTGGTCGAGCGCCACAACCGCATCCTGGGGTCGAAGTTCAAGACCAAGCTGGTCGCCACCTACTTCCTGCTGTCGCTGCTGCCGGTGCTGCTGCTGTTCGGCTACGGCAGCCAGATGCTCCAGGGCTGGATCGACCGCTGGTTCGACGAGCCGGCGATCAAGAAGGTCGCCGAGCAGGGCAACGCCGTGGCCGAGGAGCTCAACCGCCAGATCGAGGAGCGCACGCTGCGCGACGCCCAGCGGGTGCTGACCGAGGTCGGCCCGATCAACCTCGAGAACCCGAAGCGGCGGCCGGCGCTCGCCCGCCGGCTGCAGGAGCTGCTCGGGGAGCTCGAGCTCGACTACGTCTCGGTCTACAACGAGACCGGCTTCGTCCACGCCGTCGTCGAGCCGCACTCCGGGATGAGCGACCTGCCCGAGCCCGGCCAGCGCTTCCTGCTCGAGGCGCTGCGCAAGGGCCGGGCGGTGCGGGTGATCCCGGGCGGCGAGGGGCGGCTGATCCTGACCGCGGTCGCCGGCGAGGCGGCGGGCGAGGACAGCCGGCCGCTGGTCGTGGCCGGCACGCTGCTTGACCCGGTGCTCGCCTCGCAGAGCCAGCAGCTGATCGAGGCCTATCAGGGCTACCGCCAGCTCGAGGTGAGCAAGAGCGACATCGAGGCGACCTATCGCCTCACCTTCCTGATGGTCACGCTGGTCATCCTGCTCATCACCTCCTGGGTGGGGCTCTACCTCGCCCGGCGGGTGACGGTGCCGATCGAGGCCCTGGCCGAGGGCACCCGCCGGCTCTCGGGGGGCGACCTCGACCACCGGGTCGAGGTGGCGGCCGACGACGAGCTGGGCGTGCTGGTGGAATCGTTCAACAGCATGACCGCCCAGCTGCGCCGCAACAAGGAGGAGCTCATCGCCACCAACCAGCGGCTCGCCGAGGAGCGGGCGGTGGTCGCGGCGGTGCTCGAGAACGTCGCCGCCGGCGTCGTCGCCGTCGACCAGGAGGGGCGCATCCTCACCTGCAACCGGGCGGCGCTCAAGATGCTCGCCCAGCAGGACGTGGTCGGCAGACCGGCGGGCGAGGCCTGGAGCGACCCGGAGCGGGCGAAGCTGGCGCGGCTCTTCGAGGAGGATCCGGGGCCGAGCGGCCGGCTCGCCCGCAGCCTGCGGCTGCTGCTGGGCGGCGAGTGGAAGACTTTCGAGGCCAAGGTCCGCACGATGCGCGATCCCGGCGGCGAGATCAGCGGCCGGGTGATGGTGCTCGAGGACCTGACCGAGCTGATCAAGGCGCAGCAGATGGCGGCCTGGAACGACGCGGCCCGGCGGGTGGCGCACGAGATCAAGAACCCGCTCACCCCGATCCGGCTCTCCGCCGAGCGTTTGCTCAAGAAGTACCGCGCGGGCGACCCCGACCTCGGGGCGACGCTCGAGGAGGGGGTGGAGATCATCGCCCGCGAGGTGCAGGCGATGAAGGGGATGGTGGACGAGTTCTCGCGCTTCGCCCGCATGCGCCCGCCGCAGCCCGCCGACACCGACTTCTCGCGGCTGGTCGGGGAGACGGTGCGGCTCTACGACGGGCTCAAGCCCGGCGTCGTGGTCGAGAGCGAGATCGCCGTCGGCGCCGAGCGGGCGCTGGTGGACGGCGAGCAGATCAAGCGGGTGCTGATCAATCTGCTCGACAACGCGGTGGAGGCGACGCCGGCGCCGGGGCGGGTGAAGGTGACGGTGGCGAAGCACAACGGCACGCTGCAGATCGACGTCGCCGACACCGGCGACGGCATCCCCGCCGACCTGCGCGAAAAGCTCTTTCTGCCCCACTTCTCGACCAAGGGCCGGGGCACCGGGCTGGGGCTGTCGATCGTGCACCGGATCGTCCACGAGCACCACGGCACGGTGCGCGTCGAGGCGAACGCGCCGAGAGGCACGGTCTTCAAGGTCGAGCTGCCGCAGGGCTGAACAGCGGCTTCGGCGTCACCGGCGCTCCGGCGTCCGGGGAGGTCCTCCCGGGGGCCGGCGCGAGTCAGTCGGCCTTTGACGGGGGGACTCGCGCCTGCGCTCCGCGTTCGCGCCGGCCGGCGGCGCCCTGCGGCGGATCGCGTGAGCGCTGGCGGAGAGCCCCCCGGAGAGGGCCTCCCCGGCCCCCGGAGCGCCTCCCCGGCCGATGGCGGAACGGGTTTTCGGTCAGTGAATCCCCGGCACCGGCAGTCCGACGAGGCGGTTCGGGGG
>JBFJMD010000173.1:0-5804 GCA_041634115.1 Thermoanaerobaculia bacterium
CTGCTCGACGGCGGCCCGGGGAGGGCCGGATGAAGCCCGCCGTGCGGCCGCTCTCGGAGTGGAGCGAGGCGGCGATCTGGCGCGCCGGCTTCCTGGCGGCGGCGGCGGTGAGCCTGGCGGCGCTGGCGGTCAACGCGGCGGTCGCCGAGGTCGATCCGGCGGGGGGCTGGGGCCTGACCTACGGCGTCGCCGCGGCGCTGCTCGCCGCCGGCGCGGCGCTGATCGGCGTGCGCCGCCGGCAGATGGACCTGGCGACCCGGCGCCGGCTGGGCAGCGCCCGCACCTGGCTGCGCATCCACCTCTACGGCGGCACCCTTTTCTTGCTGCTCGTCCTCATGCACAGCGGCTTCCGGCTGCCCACCGGCTGGGTGACCGGCTGGCTCTGGGCGCTCAGCCTGTGGACCGTGGCGAGCGGCTTCGTCGGCCTGGCGCTCCAGCGCTGGGTGCCGAAGGTGCTCGCCAGCGGCCTAGGCACCGAGGTGCTCTACGAGCGCATCCCGGAGCTGGTGGCGGAGCTCGGCGAGCGCGCGCGGGAGGTCGGCCTCGGCTCCGGCGAGGCGGTGCGGGACGTCTACGAGCGGCTGCTCGCGCCGCGCTTCGCCGCGCCCGAGCGGCGCGTGGCCTTCTTCTTCGACGTGTCGAGCGGCGGCCGCGGGCCGGAGCGGGAGCTCGCCTACCTGCAGAGCCTGCTCGGCGAGGAGGAGCGGGCGCGGCTCGGCGAGCTGGCGCGGCTCTACCGGGCGAAGCTCGAGATCGACGCCCACTACACGCTGCAGTGGACGCTCAAGGGCTGGCTCTACGCCCACGCCCCGGTGTCGCTGCTGCTCCTCGGCTTCCTGCTGGTCCACATCTTCTCGGTGCTCTACTACTGATGCCGGCCCGCGGACACCGTCGAGCGACGACCGGGCGCGCGCCGGGGGGAGCGCCGTGAAGGACCGCGGCCCGGGGCAGAAGGGCTCGTTCGGACACGTCCGGCTGCCGGTGGCGCGCCGCTATCTGCTGCCGGGCTTCCGCAACCGCATGCTGCTCGCGGCGGCGGCGATCGGCGGCGCCGTGGTCTTCGCCGCGCTGATCGACGCCTTCGCCGGGAGCGGCGCCCTGGTCTCCAACGGGCCGCTCTCCTCGGGGCACGCCAATCTGGAGGCCGACTGCGGCTCGTGCCACGGCGGATTCGAAGACGTAACCAACGAGCGCTGCGCGGACTGCCACGAGCGGTTCGGCGACCGCAGCGGCGCCTTCTCCCTCGCCGCGCACGAGATCTACCGGTCGAGCGACCCGGGGCGGCTGGAGGACGGGGTCGAGGAGGTGCGCTGCGCGGGCTGCCACGACGAGCACCTGGGACGCGACGCCTCGATCGTCCGCGTCTCCGACCACGAGTGCCTCGCCTGCCACCCGGTCGGCTCCTTCGAGCGCGGCCATCCGGAGTTCGACTTCGCGGCCGAGGCGATCGAGGACGCCGCCGGGCACCGCTTCCCGCACGTCCACCACGTCCGCGAGGTGCGCAAGGCCGAGGGGGTCGAGCGGCTCGAAGAGACCTGCCTCTACTGCCACCATCCGCAGCCCGACGGCCGCGGCTTCGAGCCGCTGGCCTTCGACCGCGACTGCGGCGCCTGCCACCTGGCGGCGTCGGCGGCGACCGAGCGGCTGCCGGTCGGCTCCCCCGACGACCTCGTGCGGCCCGGGGTGGAGACCCTGCAGGCGATCCGCGACCGCGGCGACCTCGGCGGCGGCTGGGCGGCGGCGGCGAACCCGGAGGACTTCCGGGCGGTCGAGGGGGGGCGGATCCTGAAGCTGCCGGTGGACCACGCCGACCCCTGGGTCCTCGCCAACCTGCGGCGGCTGCGGGCGACGGCGTTTCCGGGCGCCGGGCTGGCGGACCTGCTGCGGGCCTCGGCGGACCTGCCGAACGGCGACCCCAGGGTGCTCTACGAGGAGGCGATCGCCACCCTCGAGGGGCACGCCGACGAGCTGCGGGCGCACCCGGAGCCGCGGGCCCTGGACGAGCGCCGCCGGGTGCAGACCGAGCTGCGGCGGCTGCGGCGCGCGGTGCGCAGCCCGTTCACTCCCCTGGAGCCGGAGGCCTTCGAGCTGCTCCCGGCCGCTGGCGCGGCGGCCGAGCGACTGCGGCAGATCGAGCCGCTGGTGGCGGGGCTCACCGAATCCTGCCGGCGCTGCCACGCGGTCGAGCGCGCGACGGTGGCGCGGGTGCAGAAGGACCAGCGGGTGCTGCGCCGGGCCGAGTTCGACCATCGCGCCCACGTGCTGGAGGCCGGCTGCTTCGACTGCCACCGGGCGATCGACTTCGAGGGGCTGGTCCCGGGCGCCGAGCCGGTGCCGGCGGAGCTCGACCGGGCGGAGATCCAGAACGTGCCGGCGATCGCCACCTGCCGCGAGTGCCACGGCTCCCGCCTGGTCTCCAGCCGCTGCGTCGACTGCCACCTCTATCACCCCGACAAGAGCCGCCGCGCCGAGCTGCTCGTGACCCTGGAGTGACGATGCGGGGGAAGCTCACCTGCCGGTCGGGGCCGTTTCGCGGGCTGGAGCTCGCCGTCGGCGTGGAGGCGGTCATCGGCAGCGGCGCGGGGAGCGCGGTGCGGCTCGCCTCGTCCGCGGTGGCGGAGTCCCACGCCCGCATCCGCTTCGACGCCGAGCGCGGGAGCTACTATCTGGAGGACCTGGGAAGCCGCCGCGGCACCGCCCTCGACGGGGTGCCGGTGACCCACGAGGAGCGGCTCGACCGGCTGCACGTGATCACCGTGGGCGGCGAGATCGACCTGATCTTCCAGCCGCTCCCGGAGGCGCGGGCCGAGGAGGCGCCGGAAGAGGAAGGGCCGGAGGGCACCCGGATCGACCGGGAAGTGCCGACCCTGCCGCTGGCGCTGCGCCGGGACGGGCCGCCCGCCCCGGTCGAGGCGGCGGAGGCGGCCGCGGGGACGCGGATCGAGAAGCTGCCGGTGGCGCTGCCGGGGCCCCTCTCGCGGCTGCCGGCGGAAGCGGAGCCGGAAGCGGAGCCGCCGCGCCGCCTGCTGCTCGAGGTCACGGTCGAGGGCGGCGAGGTCCGGCGCCACGCGCTGCGTCCGGGCAAGAACCTGGTCGGGCGCGGGCGCCGCGCCGAGGCGCGGATCGACCGCCCCGACCTGTCGCGCCGGCATGCGGCGATCCGGGTGGCCGCGGACGGGGTGAGCGTGCGCGACCTGGGCAGCCGCAACCACACCTGGGTCGACGGCCGGCGGCTCGAGGCGGGGGTCGACGTGAAGCTCGCGGTCGGCTCGCGGCTCCGCTTCGCGGCGGTCGAGGCGCGGCTGGTCGCCGAGCGCCCGGAGGAGGGATCGGAGGAATGACGGCGGAAACGAGATCGGAGCTCGAGCGGGCCGAGCCGCCCGAGGTGCTCGACCTGCTGGTCGTCGGCGGCGGCCCGGGAGGCACCGCGGTCGCCTTCCGGGGGCGCGAGCTGGGGCTCTCCGTCCTGGTCGTCGACTACGACGACCTGATGAAGAGGATCCGCGACTACTCCAAGGACAAGCTGATCCTCCCCGGCTTCGGCGGCGGCGACGCGATGCGGTTCCCGAAGGGGGACCGGCTGGTGGACGCGCTGCGCTTCGGCCCGATCGACAAGGACGACATGTGCGCCTGCTGGAAGGAGCTCTACCGCGAGCACGGGGTGCCGGTGCGGGTCGGGGTGGAGCTGACCGGACTCGAGGCGGACTCCGGGGGGACCTGGCGGGCGCAGTGCTGGGACCACCGGGAGCGCTGCGACGTGTCCTTCGCCGCCCGCGCGGTGGCGATCGCGATCGGCCGCGGCGTGCCCCGGCGCTTCGACATCCCGGGCAACACCGACGGCATCGCCTACCGGCTCGACGACGCCACCGCCTACGTCGGCCGGCCGGCGTGCGTGATCGGCGGCGGCACCTCCGCGGCCGAGGCGGTGATCGCCATCTCGAACGCCAAGGCGCAGGCCGGGGACCCGACGGCGCTCTACTGGTCCTACCGCGGGGACCGCATGCCGAGGGTCTCCAAGGCCCTGGCCGAGGTCTTCTTCGAGGCCTACGTCGGCAACGGCAACATCCGCTACTACCCGAAGAGCGAGCCCGTGGCGATCGTCGCCGGCGCCGACCGCCGCGAGTACCTCTCGATCCGCGTCGATCGGCGCGAGATGGCGGAGCGCCCGAGTGAGACGTCGCATCTGGAGTTCCTGAAGGAGGATTGCATCGCCTGCATCGGCGAGGACATCCCCGAGAGCCTGCTCGCCTCGTTCGGGATCCACATGGCCACCGGCGGGCCCGGCGGCCGCAAGCGGATGGTGGTCAGCCGCTGGCTGGAGAGCTGCCAGCCGAACGTCTTTTTGGTCGGCGACCTGCTCAGCCAGGCCTACCTCGAGACCGACGACTTCGAGGCCGACCCCGCCGGCTTCCGGGAGATCAAGCACCGCGGCAACATCAAGGCGGCGCTGCGTGACGGCGTGCTGGTGGCGGAGGCGGTCAAGCAACGGCTCGAGGGGCGGGCCGAGATCGAGGTGCGGCTCGAGGATGCGGAGGAGGTGGCCGCGGGGGCGGCCCCGGTCGCCGCCTTGACGCAGCCCGTGGATAGCGGCGGACCGCCGCCGGAGAGCCTCGAGCCGGACCGTGCCGAGGTGGAGCGCGAGGCGTGGCTGGTGCGGCTGCTGCCCACCGGCGTCGAGGAGAACGAGTACTCGGTGCGCTCGCGCGGCGTCACCACGATCGGCAGCGGCGAGTGCGACGTCTCGTTCCCGAGCGACTCGATGCTGGCGAAGCTGCACGCGTCGATCTCGCACACCGAGGACGGCTGGTTCCTGCGCGACGACGGAAGCGAGACCGGGGTGTTCCTGCGTCTGCCGGCGGCGCGCAAGCGCGAGATCGGGGCGCGCGACCTGCTCCGGATCGGTCGGCAGTTCCTGCTCTTCGGCGGCGAGGGGGACGGCTACGGGTTCACCCACTACGACCACGCGGGCCGCGAGGTGGGGCGCCACGCCCTCGAGGCCAAGGTGACGATCGTCGGCCGCAAGGCGCCGGACATCACGCTCGCGGCGGAGGACGGGACCCTGTCGCGGCGCCACCTGGCGCTGTCGATCGAGGAGGGGCGGCTGCTGGCCAAGGACTTGAAGAGCGTCAACGGCAGCTACCTGCGGGTGCGCACCGCGACGGCGCTCGAGCCGGGCGATCAGATCCGGGCCGGGCAGCAGGTCCTGGTCTTCACCCTGCGCGCCGAGGAAGAGGCGCGGGAGCGCGCGGCGGCGCGGGCCGCCCAGGCCGCGGCCGCCGAGCCGGCGACCCCGGAGAAGGCCGAGAAGGCGGCGGCCGCGGCGTCGGTCGCCTTCAAGGGGACGGCGGGGAGCTTCCCGGCGCGGCCGCTGCAGACGGTCTGCGAGGTCGCCGAGGAGAACGGCGTCGCGATCGTCGCCGAGTGCCACTCCGGGGTCTGCGGCAGCGACCCGGTGCGGATCCTCGCCGGCGCGGAGAACGTGGCGGGGGCGGCCGACGACCGGGAGCGCGAGACGCTCGAGGACCTCTGCGAGCTCGAGCCCGGCCCCTGCCGCCTGGCCTGCATGCTGAGGGTCCGCGGGCCGGTCGAGATCGAGATCCTGGAGAGCAAGAGCTAGTCGGGGCGCTGCTCGGACCCGGTCCGCGACGGGCGTCTCATCAACGACCGGGAGTCGAACGATGCCCCTTGACGGCCGTCGCTGCCGCGGGGGGTGTCGCGGGAGGGGGCCCTCCCGGGGTCAAAAGGCCGATCTCGGCGTCTCTCGTCTCACCGCGGTGCGGTCCGCGGAGGGCGTCTCGCCAGCC